>JAEZYO010000148.1 GCA_023419055.1 Pseudomonadota bacterium
CGGCAATGTCGTTCCCGGCGACGTCCTCACCATCCAGGTCCTTCCCGAACCAGTCGCGAGGCCGGTCGCCGGGTGTGAGCTCGCGCACAGGACACGTCGACTGCACGAACTCGCTCCAAGCCGGTGCTTCCGGAACGAGCCGTGCTGGCGTGGGTCCGAGCGGCTCGATGCGAGGCGCAACGTCAGGAAGGGGATCGAGCTGGCGGACGAGTCGGGCAATCTCCTTCTTGGTCCGGTGCTTCGCCCGGGCCAAGACCTCCACCAGGTTCGCTTCGGTGAGGTGCGGTCCGAGCATGAGGAGTCCGGTGAGGTGAAGTTCGCCGCAGGCGATGCTGTCGAGCAGGAGGGGAAAGCGGCGAACCAGACGGGCGGCGGCGACTCGACGGTAGGCTTCGTCCTCGGAGAGTCGGAGATCGTAGATGCAGTAGGTGTAGAGACTCGAGCAGGCTCGATTGCGGTGGATGCCGCGCGCTTCGATCTCGGCCAGGTGCGCGAGTAGGGCGGCGAGTAGCTGATTCGAACGACCCACGAGCAGCCGAGTTGCGACGAGCAAGTCCGAGTCGGAGAGCACAGCCGGCGAACGGTCGTTTGAGAACGAACGGGCAGCGTCGATGCTCGAATTCATGTCGTGCACTCTACACCCTGGTATTCGGAGCTCCGTAATCGGGCGCTCCCGCACTATCGGTCATCACGACGGCTTTCGAGATGTCGCCGCGCAAAAGAAGCGGCTCACTCGAGCCTGCACGCAGCAAGCGCCGATGATCGATGCGAGTGTCGAAGACCAGGGCTCGGTGCCTCGGAAGCGCGTCAAGGGAAATCGTCTCGTCCGGCCTGACGAGCTTGCGGACGAAGTTGAACGCATCGAACGCTCTCCGCGCTGGCGCGGTGGGTTCGAGTAAGTGAGCGGTCGTGTTTAGTCGTGTTTAGGAGGCGCGATGTGCTCGCGCGTGTTGCTCCACGCTGGCGCGGGAGGAGCGTGGCGCTAGTGGAGGAGCTTCAGGCGATCTCGCGCGGCGGCCAAGCCGGCGGGTTGAGCTTGCCCGGCGGGCAGGGCTTCGTAGAGGCGGATTTGCTCCTCGAGGGTGCGGCGGGCGTCGTCTTTTCTGCCGGAGCCGAGCAAGAGGTCGACCTTGATGCTCATCAGGTTGATGCGGCGCGGGCCGTAGGCTTTTTCGAGGGCGCGATCGATGGCGGCGAGGCCTTCGTCCCAACGCTGGGCGTCGCGGTAGACGCGCGCGAGATGATGGGGAGGGTTGTAGCTCGTGGGGACGTTCGCTTCGCGGCGGGTGAGGAGGGCGATCGCTTCGTCGCGGCGGCCGAGGAAGGAGAGCGCGTCGCTGCGCTCGAAGTCGTAGATGAGCGCGACGTCGTCGGGCACGCCGGCGCAGGCGGCGTCGATGATTTCGAGCGAGCGCTCGGCGGCTCGGCGCGCTCCTTCGTCGTCGCCGAGGGCGCGGCGGGCGCGGCGCAGGTTCGAGCAAGAGTCGGCGTGGTCGTCGGGGGTGAGCTCGGGGGCGGCGTTGTCGCAGACGGGGGCGAGGCGCGCTTCTGCGGAGCGGCGCACGGCGAGTTGCTGCTTAGGATCGGGCGACTTCTCGGCGCAGGCGAGCGCGGTGCTCGCGAAGTCGATGGAGCTGACGCCAGAGCCGGTCTGGTTCATGGTGGAGAGCGCGAGCTCGTTGCAGGCGGCGAGGTTGCCCGAGCGATAGAGGGCGGAGAGGCGAGCGACCAGGACGTCCGGACGGCGTGACCAGTTCGCCGGGGCTCGAGCCAAGGCTTCGCCGTAGCGGTCGGCGGCGTCGCGGAGCTCCTGCTTCGAGGCGAGCGCGTCTGCTTCGCTCACGAGGGTGAGAGGGTCGTTCGGGCCGTGCGGCGTTCGATCTCGACGGCTATCGGAGAGGAAGCGCTCGAGCTTAGCGGGGGAGCTTGCTCCGAGCCAGCGTCCACGCACCTCGAGCGACGTGGGATCGACGACGTAGAAGGTGGGCCAGACCGTCACCGGGAAGCGCTTCAAGAAGTCGGCGTTCTCGGCGTTCTCGGTGTCGACGGCGAGCAGCACGAAGTCTTTGCCGAGCAGAGGGACGCGGCTCTCGGTCATGACGTACTCGCGCATCGAGAGGCACGTGTGGCACCAGGGCGCCCACAGATCGACGAACACGAGCTTCCCGGCCTCGCGCGCGGCGCGGAGCGCCCCTTCGGCGTCGTCCTCGAACCAGTCGAGCCCTGCGTGCGTAGGAGGAGCGGGCTCGGCGGGCGGCGCGCTGGGTGTCGCGGCCGGCGCGGGGGCGAGGGCTCCGGGGCTTTTCGCCTTCGACGGGGGAGGGCTCGAGCCGCAAGCGACGGCGAGCAGAGCCGCGCCTGCAATTTCGAAGAGACGGAGGCGTCCGAGGCTCACGCCTCCGTCGTAGCACGTGAAAGCGCGCTCGGGTTCGAGCCCTACTCCGCCGCCACGTCGGCGAGCGCCTTCTCGAAGGCGCGCTGCTCGATCGAACGCGCCCAGGGGCTCTCGGGCCTGAGCAGGCGTCGCTCGGCCGCGAGCGCGCGGGCTTCGTTCACGCGGCCGGCGCGCACGGCTGCCTCGGCGAGGGTCTGGTCGATGACGTCGCGCTGCGCGTTGCTGCCGCCGAAGCGGTGGGCCACGTAGCGGAGCGGCAGGAGCGCGTCGACGACCTCGTCGTAGCGGTGCTCTCCGAAGGCGACCAGCGCGCGAACGAGCGGGAGCCCGACGTCGCGGGTCATGGCGGCGTTGCTGCCGTCCTCGCCCGCCGAGCGCTCGAGCCCTGCGAGCAGGCCGCGCGCCTGTTCGACGCGGCCGTCGGCGATGAAGGCCATAGCCGCGTGGCAGTCGTTGAAGGCGTAGTAGCCGTGGAACGAGGGGTCGCTGAAGGCGTCGGACACGCTCGCCGCGCGCCGGCCGAGGTTCACTCCGCGCAGATAGAGCCGGAAGAGGAGCGCCGAGGCGTCGACCAGCTCGAGGGCGACCTGAGACGGCTTCGGCCAGATGTAGCGGTCGAACAGCCCGAGCACGCTCTCCGTGTCGCCGGCCTCGAGCTTGAACAGCGCGAGGTGCCAGAAGTTGTGGAACGCGAAGCCGTTGTTCGGCGCCCAGTCGTCGATGCGCGACTCGAGCCAATCGACGCCGCGCTCGACTCTGCCGTTCATCTCGAAGACGTGGGCGACCGCGTGCACCGCCCAGGGATCACACCGGTTGCGCTCGAGCGCACGGCGCGCCGTCGTCTCGGCCATGCCGAAGAGGTTCGTCTCTTCGAGCCCGAACGCGAGCATGCCGAGCACGAAGCTCGCGCCCGGCGTGCTGTCGGACCAGTGAGGGACGACCTGCACGACGCGGTCGCGCAAGAGCCGCTGCTGACCGAGGGCGAAGTCGCCGACGTGCGCGACCTGGAGCGCGAGCAGATCGCGCGGGTAGTCGAGCACGATGCGGCCGTAGAGATCGACCGCGCGGTGGAAGTCGCCCTCGAGCCAGGCTCCGGCGGCTCGCAGGTGACGGAGCTCGCGCTCGTTGGCGCGCGCGGCCAGGCGCTGGCCGGCGGCGAGGCTCTCCTTCACGAGCGCCTCCCCGGCGCGTTCCCAGGAGAGCACGCCGAGGGCTGCTCGCAGGCAGTGTCCGGAGATGAAATCGGGGTCCTCGGCGAGGGCGCCGTCGATGACCGCGAGCGGGTCGAGGTAGTAGCCCGCGAGCAGCTCGACGGCCCGGTCGTAGGCCTCGAGCGAAGCGCGGGAGGAGCTTGAGTGGTCGAGATCGCGTGAGTCCTTGAGGGTCATGTCCGTTGCCTTTCAACGCTCAATCTGCGCGAGGGGCGTGAGAAACACCGGAGGTCGTGCGTGAAAA
>JAEZYO010000273.1 GCA_023419055.1 Pseudomonadota bacterium
GAGTGGAAGGAGCGCCGGATCGGTGCCGTCGGCGCGGACGCCACCAAGGAAGGCAAAGGCTACTTCGTGTTCCTGGTCCCGAAGGAGGGCGAGGCTCCCGAAATCCACGGTGAGTGGGGTCTCGGACAGAGCGACGCCGGCAACTCCTGGGAAGCGGTGAAGCAGAAGAACAAGCAGCCCGACATCAAGAGCCAGCAGCCCGACGAGTTCGAG
The DNA here is from genome assembly GCA_023419055.1 of Pseudomonadota bacterium. The sequence continues at coordinate 214 of JAEZYO010000273.1, forward strand.
GGTCAGGTGAGCGGCGGCGGCTGGGACGACGAGAACAAGTCGGACGCTCCTGCCGGCGACAGCGAAGAGTCCAAGCCCCTCGAGTGATCGCCTAGAGAAGCCAAGCCGTGCCCGGAGAAGCCCAAAAAGGTCTGACGTTCCGCGAGCCCCCGATCTTCGAGCGTGGGGCTCCGGGACGTACCGCCGTTTCACTGCCCGAGCTCGACGTGCCCGCGGTCGATCCGCGAAAAGCGTTCGGAGCGCTCGCTCGTTCGACCCCCGCGGGGTTGCCCGAGGTGAGCGAACCGGAAGCGATCCGGCACTTCGTTCGGTTGAGCCAGTGGAACTTCAGCATCGACACTCAGTTCTATCCCTTGGGGTCGTGCACCATGAAGCACAACCCGAAGGTCAACGAGTGGAGTGCCCGCCTCGACGGCTTCGCCAACGTGCACCCGCAAATGCCGGAGCACCTGGTGCAGGGCGCGCTCGAGCTCATGTTCCGGCTCGAGAAGCTGCTGGCCGAGATCGTCGGGATGGACGGCGTGAGTCTCCAGCCCGCCGCCGGTGCGCAGGGCGAGCTCACCGGGCTCATGATGATGCGCGCCTACCACCAGAGCCAGGGGCGCTCGCCGCGCAAGGTCTTCATCCCCGAGAGCGCGCACGGGACGAACCCTGCAAGCTGCGCCCTGAACGGCTTCGAAGCGGTTTCGTTCGCGGGCGGCAGCGCGGGAGTCGCCGAACCGGAGGCGCTGGTTCGCGCCATGGAAGCGGCGGGCGGTGAAGTCGCCGGCTTGATGATGACGAACCCGAACACGCTCGGGCTCTACGAGCAGCACCTGCCCAGGCTCGCGGAGCTCGTCCACGATCGCGGCGGCCTCGTGTACGGCGACGGCGCCAACATGAACGCGGTGCTCGGTCGCGCGCGCCCTGGCGACGCCGGGGTGGACGTGATGCAGTTCAACCTGCACAAGACCTTCACCACTCCTCACGGTGGTGGCGGGCCCGGTTCGGGCCCGGTCGCGTTCAAGCGCATTCTCGAGCCCTTCCAACCCGGTCCCGTCGTGCGCGAGCGCGAGGGGCGCTTCGTGATCGACTCGGACAGGCCCGCGAGCGTGGGCCGGGTGCGCTCATTCTTCGGCAACTTCGGCATGATGGTGCGCGCCTACACCTACATCCGCGAGCTCGGCCCCGAGGGGTTGAAAGACGTGACGGACATGGCCGTCCTGAACGCGAACTACGTCGCGGCGCGCCTGAAGCCGTTTTTCCCGCTCGCCTTCGAGACGGAGAGCCTGCACGAGGTCGTCTTCACCGATCGCACGATCGAGGCGAAGACGGGCGTGAAGACCCTCGATATCGCCAAGCGCCTCATCGACTACGGGTTCCACCCGCCCACGGTCTACTTTCCGCTCGTCGTGCGCGGCGCGCTGATGATCGAGCCGACCGAAACCGAGTCGAAGCAGACCATCGACTCCTTCGTGGATGCGCTGATCGCCATCCAGAAGGAAGCGGAAGAAAACCCCGAGCTCGTGAAGAATGCCCCGGAAATCACGCGGCTCGGAAGGCTGGACGAGGCGCGCGCTGCGCGAAAGCCCCGCCTGCGCTGGTCGAAACAGGAGAGCTGAGCTTGCCCTCTCTGGAGGGCAGACTTGAACCACGCGGGCATACTCTTCGGTTGGGCGCTCGGTTGCTCGAGCGCGCTCGGCGTCGGTAAGAGCTTCGCTCAGTGCGTCGACGCGATCGCGGAGCTCGCGTGCGGCAGCGACGTCGCGCCGGCCGAACCGTGCCGTGGCGTCTTGTTGCTGCCGGACTAGCCCTTGACCACGACGCCGAGGCGTTCGCGCAAGCGCCGGTGCTCGGGTCCCAAGGACCAGATCAAGATATCGTCGATTTGCTGCTCGACGGTGAGGAGCCCGCCGTGCGGGAAGCGCTCCGTCATCCTGGCCGCGATCTCCACGCTGCCACAGGCGAGCAGGCCGGCGCGGCACGCCGCGAGCTCCACGCTGCGCGACCAGGCGAGCGCGCTGTTCGAGATCTGGCTCGTCGGCAAGCGACCTACCAGGGAGCGAAGATCGGCCACCTTTTCGCGTGACAGGTGGCGCTTCAATCCTCGAGCAAAGAGCTTTCCGTCGCCTTCGAGGCCCTTGAACGGGAGATCGGGAGCGCCGCCGAGAGAGAGGACGGCCGTGATGAGCGCGCTGAGCTCCCACGTGGTCGGGTAGACCGAGAGCAAGCGATGCTCCGGGCGCAGCAACGTGAGCTGTCGACCCCACAGGAACGCGAGCTCGGCGAGACCGAGCCCGCTCCCGAGGTTTCGACCGACGACCAGCGTGGGCTCGGCGGTCGGCGGCACCGCGAGGTTGCCTCGGAGCTCCGGCACGACGTAGAGCCTCGGCAGCTGAACACCGAGCAGCTGCGAGGTCCAGAGCAGCGTCTTTGCGAGCGTCGCCGTGCTCGACGTCGGGTTTTGCTCGGTGGCGGGATCGAGCGCGGGTAAGCGGCGCTTGCGGCGCGCGGTCTCGAGGCCTACTTCGAAGGCGGCGGCGTTGACGCGCCAGAGGATGGAGTCGGCGGTCGGATCGCGTTCGGCGCAGAAGAGCTTCGCGTTCCAGTCTTCTTCCGCTACGCGCCCGCGCGCGGGCAATAGCCCTTCCGGGCGGTGAGTGCCCGCGAGCAGAGACTCGTTGATGTCGGCCTCGCCCAACACTTCGAGCGCCGAGGCCGCCTGCCAGGCGCCCTCGACGTCCGAGCAACGCTCGAAGATGCGAGCCGCGGCGCGATAGCTCGCCGCTCGACGTGGCTCGCTTCGGAGATCGTCGAGCACGCGCGCGAGCGCGCCCGCGACGTCGCCGCGCTGCTCGAGCTCCGAGAGCGCTTCGCCCGGGGCCTCCTCGGCGAACGAGGGCAACGGCGGGGGAGCGAGCGACGACCGCACCGGGGGGGGTGGCGCGACGGAGCCCGGCGGCAGGGGCGGTGGCGCGATGGAGCCCGACCGCAGCGGCGGAGGTGGCGCGACGGACGCCGACGGCAGCGGCGGGGGCGGCGCGACGGAGCCC
>JAEZYO010000275.1 GCA_023419055.1 Pseudomonadota bacterium
GCCGGTAGACAGCGCGGCGCAGGGGCTCTTCGTCGTGACGCGTTTTTGCCTCGAGCCCGGCGACGAAGCCATCATCTTCGACCCCGTCGATTTCCTCTTCGAGCGCGCAGTGCTCGAAGCCCGCGCCAAGCCGGTGCGCCTGCCGATCGACGTCGCGAGCGGCGCCTGGGATCTCGAGCAACTCAAGACCCTCATCACGCCGCGCACTCGGCTGATCTGCGTCTGCAACCCGCACAACCCCTCCGGCAAGGTCTTCACTCGCGAGGAGCTCCTCGCCATCGGCGAGATCGCGATCGAGAACGACCTCTGGATCCTGAGCGACGAGATCTGGTGCGATATCGTGTTCGCTCCGCACGCGCATACGTCTCTCGCGTCGCTCGACGGCGCGATCGCCGCCAAGACCTTCACCGTCTACGGTTTCAGCAAGGCGTTCGGCCTGGCCGGGTTGCGCGTCGGCTTCATCGTGTCGCCCGATTCACTTTCACACGCCGGTGTGGTGGAAGCGTCGCTCGTGGAGACGACCGCTTGCGGCGTGTCGACGCTTTCGCAGGTCGCCGCTCAGGCCGCGTTCGAGAGCGCTTGGTATTGGGTCGAGGCGTTCGTCGAGCATTTGATGCGCCTGCGCGGCATCACCGTAGAAAGACTCAACGCCTTGCGAGGGGTAGCCTGCAACGTCCCGCAGGGGACGTATCTCGTGTTCCCGGACATTCGCGCGACTTCCATGAGCGCCCAGGCGCTCTGCGATCACTTGCTCGAGAAGGCGAAGGTCGCGCTGGTACCGGGCGATCCGCAGTGGTTCGGTCCCCGGGCGGCGGGTCACGTTCGGCTGTGCTTCTCGACGTCCGAGGCGGTGCTGCTCGAAGCGCTCGACCGCATCGCCGGCGCCTGGCCAGAGCGATGAGGCGGTTCATTTCCAAGGTTGGAACCGGGCTTTGGGGGTAAGTCCCCCCAAGCCTGGCCGCAGATAGGGTTTTTTCAGCTTCGAGTGATCGCTCGGAAGGGCTCCCGCCTACGATAGAGACGAAGATGGCCATCTCGACGGCAAAGGCGCCTCCGGCGGAGCTCGGTCAAGGACCGGGGCTCGGCAGCGCCGAGGACGAGCGGCGTGCCCACGAACTGGCACGCGCCGCCGCCGCCGGAGAGGCGAGCGCCACGCGCGAGCTCCTTTCGCTCGTGTGGCCCAACGCGGTGCGAGTGGTCAGAGGTGCGCTCGGCGCCTCGCACCCCGACTTGGACGACGTGGTTCAACAGTCTTTGATCGCGCTCCTGGGTGCTCTTCCAGGATTTCGCGGTGAGTGTCACCCCGTCGGCTACGCGTCCCGGATCGCGCTTCGCACCGCGCTGAAGGCGCGCAAGCGCTCCAAGCTCGATGCGTCGCGACGCGAGCTTTTGGCGCGCCTCGCCGGGGACGAGCCGGAGATGGCGCCGGTCGATGATCCCCTCGAGGAGCGGCGCCGCAAGCTCCTGCGAGAGCTGCTCGAAGACTTGCCCGAAGAGCAGGCAGAAGCCCTCGCGCTTCGCGTGATGCTCGGCTGGTCTCTCGACGAAGTGGCGCGCGCCACGAACGCGCCGTCCAACACCGTCCGGAGCCGCGTCCGGCTCGCCAAGGAAGCGCTGCGCCGCCGTATCGAAGCCTGGCCCGAGCTCGTCGACCAGCTCAAGGGGGAGCGATGAGCGTCGTCAGCATCCACCCAGAGGAGCTGATCGACAAGCTTGCTCGCGGCGACCTCACGCCGGGTGAGCGCGAGCTCCTGTCCGCGCACCTCGCGAGCTGTGACGTCTGTCGCTTCGAGCTCGCGGTGAGCGTCGACCTCCAGGAGGAGGCGAAGCTCGTCCCCGTGGGCGGGCCGCCGCCGCGTCTGTTCTCTCCCCGCCAGGTGTCTCAGCCGATCGCTCCGGTGCGTGAGCGCCGTCGCTCCCGGCGCGCGATGGCGGCGCTCGCTGCGGCGCTCCTGATCAGCGCGACCGGCGCGGTGGCTTCGGTGACTCCGGTGGGACAGTCCTTCATCGCGCTCTTCGATGACGAGCCCGCCCCGACCGCGCTCGTTCCGAGCGCGTCGCCGTCGGCTCCGCGAGTTCGGCGCGCACCGCGCGTCGAAGCGCCCATCACCGTCGTGGCGTCTCCGATCCCGAGCGCCGTTTCGAGCGTGGTCCCCGAGCCCGTGGTAGCCGCGCCTCGAGCGGCTGCGGTGGCGCGCGTGTCGGCACCTCCGGAAAGCGCGGCGCCGGCCGAGACTGCGGCGTCGATCTTCGCGGAGGCGAACCGAGCGCGACGTCGCGGAGACTCTGCCTCGGCCTCCGCGTCGTATCGACGGCTCCAGGCCGAGTTTCCTCGTTCGCCCGAGGCCGAGATCTCGCAGGTCACGCTGTCCATGCTGTTGCTCGATAGGGGCGACGCGGCGGGCGCGCTCGCCGGCTTCGACGCCTACTTGTCCCGGCCGCGTCGAGGGCTCGAGGCAGAAGCGCTGGTCGGGCGTGCACGAGCGCTCCGCGCGCTCGGGACTGTCGAAGCGGAGCGCGCCGCCTGGCGCGAGGTGCTTCGCCGCTACCCGAGCTCCGTCTACGCAAAGCAAGCGACGGAGCGGCTGTCGGCCTTGGGTCAGCCGTGAAATGGTGGGGACGAGTCGCGATCGCGGTTTCGCTCGCCGGGATCGCCTCGCCGCGCCCCGTACGCGCCGAAGAAGATCCGTCGCTCGCTCAGGCGCGAGTCGTCCGGATTCGAGTGGAGGGAGACCAGGAGGCGGTAGCTCGCACGCGAGCCGCCGCGGGTGAGCTCTTCGCCCGCCTGGGAGTGACGTCGCTGGTGAGCGGTCGGGATCCCGACGGCGCAGTCGCGGAACCGCCCGGACGACAGACGCTCGTCCGAGCCTACTTCGATCTGCGCGATCCCAGCACGCCCGAGATCGTCGTCGTCGACGCAGAGACCGAGCGCGAAATCGTGCGACGCACCCTGCCTGACAGCGCCTCGCTCGAGATCTCGGTCGAGGAGCTGACACACGTGCTTTACGCGGTGGTCGAAGGGCTCTTGCAGACTGCACGGGCCAGAGCGGTCGATGTGCCGCCGAAGGTCCCCTCGGCGCCTCCCCGGATCGCACCCTCCGCGCCCCTGACGGACATGGATGAACCGGTCGCTCGCCGAAGCTCGCCGGGGCCGAGCCTCTCGGTCGGCGCCTTCGGACGCTTGATCTCCATCGACTCGTCGACGATCTTGCCCGGTGGCGGGGTCAGCGTCGCCGTGCGCTCCCGTGAGGACGGCCTCGCCTACGGTGGAACGCTGATGGCGGCGATGCACGCTTCGAACCAGATCGTCTTCGAGGAAGCACGCGGCGGGGTCCGCCCCTTCTCGCTCCGCGTTTACGGCACCGTGGGCGGCCCTACCGAGTCGACGCTCTCGCTCCTTTCGGGCCTGGGCGCGGGTATCGATCTCTTTCGTATCGAGACCGACTCCGCGCCTCCGGATTCCTCCACGCAGGGCACGACGGTGGTGGACGCGATCTTGAGCGCGCTGGTCGGTGCGCGCATTCCGATTGGCGGCAGGGTCAGCCTGGACGCCGCGTTCACGCTCGATCTCGATTTGACCCCGCGCCGCTTCGTGATCGAGCAGAGCGGCCAGCGTACGCCGCTGCTCGAGCTCGGCCGCTTTCGACCCGCGTTCGTTCTCGGGGGCTCCTATTCACTCGTGGGACCGAGCTCGACCGTGAGGGCGGGGGCTCGACCGTGAGAAAGCTCGCGTCACTCGGGCTCGCCGCTGGTGCGCTCTTGCTCGCGTGCACGGAGAACGACTTCGTCGTGTGGTCGTCGACCGCGGGCGCAGGCGGGCAAGCGGGGAGCGCCGGAAACGCTGGGAGCGGCGGTATTTCCGGAGCCGACACGGGAGCCTCCGGGGCCTCGGGCGGCGGCTCCGACGAAGTGACGGACGCCGGAACGGCTGGCGACGCCGGTGTCGACGGCGGGACGCCGTGCTCCGACACCTCCGAGTGTCCGCCATCTTGGACCTGTGAGAAGGCGGCGTGTTCGGACGCCACTGGCGTCTGCGAGCCGCGCCCGGTCTTTTGCCCGGCGGAGCCCCTTCCGGTTTGTGGCTGTGATCAAGTGACGTACTGGAACGATTGCGTGAGGCGCCAATCGGGAGCGCCCGCGTCACTCGGCAGTGAAGAGTGCCGGTCGGGGGCGCGCACGTGCAACACCGGAGCCGACTGCGGAGTGCCGAACGCGTCCTGCGCTCGCATCGCGCCCCCGCCTGGACCCGACGCCGGGGCCTTTTGTGATCCCAACGCGCCCGGAGTCTGCTGGGTCGCGCCGAGCCGATGCGAGCCGAGCGCTGATCCGCTGCGCTGGCACCTGTGCATGCCTCACAACGGCGAGCCGCCTCCTCCTTGCGTCGACACTTGCATCGCCATCGTCTCCGAGCTCCCCCACGTGCCGCCGCGCCACGACGACTCTTGTTTCTAGGCGAGCGAGCGCGATTTCCGAAGGCGCGAAGGACGAACGCTCGCCGATTCAGGCGCTGAGCTCTGCGGCCGCCGGGTGCTCGGGGATGACGCCGAGCTCGCAGAGATCGAGCACCGTCTGACCCAAGCGATAGACGTGGTTGCCCGCGAGCTCGCACGTCCCTGCCCAAGAGAGCACACCGAGCTCGACCTGGCGCTGCGACACCTCGAGCCGGTCGAGCGAGAGGCTAGCGCGGAGCTCGGCCTCGACCGTGTTCAGGCGAATCTCTCGCGCGCGGCTCTGGTCGATGTCGAGCGGAATCCCGGAGCTCAGACTCCCGATGAGGTCGTCCAGGCCGTCGCCGAGCAGCCGCTGCATTTCGCGAAGCGCTGCCTGCTCGTCGGGCGGTAGACTCGCATCGCCCTCCGCGTGGGCGGTCGTCAGGCGTGCTTCGACTAGACGATCGGTCTCACGCAGGAGCATCTCGATGGCCGAGTGAAGCTGCAAGCAGGTCAGGAGTGCCCGCTGGAGCTCGTCCGCGCCGACCTTTTCGCGCGGGCTCGCCGGCGCCGTCAGAAGGCCGTCGAGGGCGGAGCGTGCCGCGGCGATCTCGCGCTCCGCGAGGCGCGACAAACTGCGTTTTCCGCTCAGGGCGAGCTCCGCGATGGGATCGAGGGCGCGCCGCTCGGCGCGCAGCACCTGGGAAAGGCCCTCGTGAAGGCGTTCGAGAAAGCGCGTTCCGTCACCACCTCGAGCGCGACGCTTGCGCTCGTACCGGAGCTCGAGCCGGCGCGCCAGCTGCGGGATGATGGGCAACACGAAGAGTGACGCCGAGATCTGAGCTATCGCGAAGGCGAGCACCAGGTGCAAGCCGATATTCGGCAGGAGCACGCGCTCGCCCCAATCCATCTGGTGAGGGTAGCCCCGCACGAGCCAATCACTCAGGGCGCACCACACGGGTACGCCGGCCGCGACCACCAGAGTGTTGGTGAGACCCACGCACAAGTTGAGGATGCCGAGACCCTTCTCGTGAGACGCGCGGGGTAGCGCCAGCGTCGACGCGAGGGCGGCACCGAACCCGGAGCCCGAGACCACGGTCATCGCCGATCTGAAGTCCCAGAGCCCCGTCGTCTCGGCGAGGCTC
>JAEZYO010000285.1 GCA_023419055.1 Pseudomonadota bacterium
GAGCAGTCGCGAGCGGAAGCGGAGCAGTCGCGAGCCGAAGCGGAGCAGTCGCGAGCGGAAGCGGAGCAGTCGCGAGCGGAAGCGGAGCAGTCGCGAGCCGAAGCGGAGCAGTCGCGAGCCGAAGCCGAGCGCCTGCGGGCAGAGCTCGCTGAGCTGCGGACGAAGACCGAGAAATAACAGGTACGCAGGGAAGATCTGCGGAGCGGAAATCTTCGCACCCGCGAGAGAGGGCGCGCGCTCGGGCGGCGTCGTAGCCTTGCACGAGCGATGCGAGCACTCGTCGAGTCGGGCACGCTGCTCTTGGTGCTACTGAATCCGTTCGCGCTGAGCGCCTACTTGATCGACCTGATCCGGAAGCTGGACCTCGCGACGTTCTCGCGCGTCATGGTTCGGGCCGCGTTGATCAGCGGTACGGTGTTCGCGCTGTTTGCGCTCTCGGGGACCGCCTTCTTCGAGCGCGTGCTGCAGGTGCGGTTCGCGGCTTTCCAGATCTTCGGCGGGATCCTGTTTCTCGTCATCGCGGTGAGGTTCGTCATCTCCGGGGGCAGCGCGCTCGAAACATTGCGCGGCCCGCCCGAGCACTTGGCGGGCGCGATCGCGATGCCGTTCATGATAGGGCCCGGAACGGTGGGTGGCAGCATCGTCATCGGCAGCCGCTCCGGGGCGCTCGGGGTGCTCGCGATCGCCGGCGCGCTGGTCCTGACGGTGCTCGGCGTCGTGCTCGCGAAGGTGATCCACGACCACGTGCAGGCGCGGAACGAGAAGCTGGTCGCGGGCTACCTCGACATCGTGGGGCGCGTGACGGCGCTCGTGATCGGGACGCTCGCGGTCGAGATGTTGCTCGAGGGTTACCGGAACTGGCAGGACGGCGGGTTCCGGTTTTGATCGCCTTTCACGACGTCAGCAAGCGCTACGGCACGTCGGAGCCCGTGCTTCGTGACTTTTCGCTCGAGGTCCCCGAGGGCAGTCTGTGTGTGCTGCTCGGTCGCTCGGGGGCAGGCAAGAGCACCGCGCTGCGACTGGTCAACCGCCTGATCGAGCCGTGCACCGGCCGCGTGACAGTCGACGGCGAGGACGTTCGGGACAAGAACGAGTACGAGCTCCGCCGCGGGATCGGCTACGTGCTCCAGCGCGTGGGCCTCCTGCCTCACCTCCGCGTGGGGGAGAATGTGGGGCTCGTTCCGAGTCTGCTGGGTTGGCCGGAGTCGCAGACGCGCGAACGCGTGGACGAGCTCCTCGAGCTCGTGGGGCTCCCGCCGGCGGAATTCCGTGAACGGGCGCCGGCGCAGCTCTCGGGTGGGCAACAGCAGCGAGTCGGGTTCGCGCGGGCGCTCGCGGCGTCTCCGCGCGTGCTCCTGATGGACGAGCCCTTCGGCGCGCTCGACCCGGTCACCCGCGCCGATCTTCGCGAGGAGATGGTGGGCCTGCAACGGCGCCTCGGAGTGACGGCCATGTTGGTCACGCACGACGTGATCGAGGCGCTGGTGATAGCCGACGAGATCGTCGTCATGGATCGCGGACGTATCGTGCAGCGCGGGACGCCGCGCGAGATCGTCGAACGTCCCGCGGACGAATTCGTCGCTCGCCTGATCGGTTCGCCGAGCCGCGACATCGCGCGCATCTCTGCGCTCGAGCCCGGGAAGACGGCGTGAGCTGGTTCGGCGATCTCGGCAGTCTGAGCGAGCTGTTCTCGGCGCACGTCAGGCTGTCGCTGCTCGCGCTCGGCATCGGCACGACAGTCAGCCTTCCGCTCGGCATTTTCGCTGCCCGTCACGCGCGCCTCGGCGCGCCGCTCCTGGCCCTCGCCGGCGTGGTGCAGACGATCCCGGGGCTCGCGCTCCTGGCCCTGATGGTCGCGGTCTCGGCGAGCTTCGGATTTTGGCCGGCCCTCCTCGCGCTCGTCGCGTACAGCATGCTGCCGGTGCTCCGCAACACCGTGACTGGCATCCGCGGGGTCGACCCGGACGTGCTGGAGGCGGCGACCGCGCTCGGGATGACACCGCGGCAGCGCCTCCGCAGGGTCGAGCTCCCGCTCTCTGCTCCGACCATCGTCGCTGGAATTCGCACCTCCGCCGTCTGGGTCGTCGGAACCGCCACGCTGTCGACGCCCGTCGGTCAACCGAGCCTCGGCAATCTGATCTTCAGCGGCCTGCAAACTCGGAACTTTCGCGCGGTGCTGCTCGGTTGCGTGAGCTCCGCGCTGCTCGCCGTCTTCCTCGACGCGCTGCTGGGCGCGACGGAGCGCTCGCTCTCGCGTCGCTCGTACGGGCGCGCTTTCGGCATGGGAGCCGCCGGTGCGCTGGCCCTGCTCGTCGCCGCCCTGGCGCCACCCGGAGCCGCGTCTCCCGACGCGCGACTTTCCGGCAGCCGGACGTCCGTGGCCGGATCCTCGGCGAGTGCGGGGCTTGGCCCGGTCCGTGTCGGCGCCAAAGCGTTCACCGAGCAGTACGTGCTCTCCGCCGCGATCGCCCGTTTGCTCGCCCAGGCAGGGCTCGCCGTCGAACGCCGCGAGAGCCTAGGCTCGACGGTCGCCTTCGACGCGCTCGAGCAGGGTCAGATCGATCTGTACGTCGATTACACCGGCACGCTCTGGGCCACGGTCCTCGGCAAGAAGGAGAACCTCGCGTCGTGGCGCGTCACCGCAGAGACGTGCGGAGCACTCTCGGAGCGGTTCCAGATCCGCTGCCTCGGCGCGCTCGGCTTCGAAAACGCGTACGCCCTCGCGACGCGCGGTGCACGAGCCCGCGAGCTCGGGCTGCGAAGCCTCGATGATCTCGCGAAGCGTGGTCCCGAGCTCCGCCTGGGCACGGATCTCGAGTTCTTGCAGCGTGCCGAGTGGAAGAGCATCCGCGACGCCTATGGCTTGCGTTTCGCCCGCACGGTTTCGTTCGACCCGGCGTTCATGTACGAGGCGCTCGCGCAGGGTGACGTCGACGTCATCACGGCGTTCTCGAGCGACGCGCGCATCGCCGAGCTCGAGCTCGTGCTGCTCGCCGACCCGCGCCGGGCGCTGCCCCCTTATGACGCGGTGCTGCTCGCGGGCCCGAGGTGCGCTGCGGATGCGCGGATCGAGGGAGCTTTGGCGCCGCTGATCGGGGGCGTGAGCGTGGAGCTCATGCGGAGCGCGAGCTTGCTCGTGGATCGCAGTTCCGGAAAGCGAACGCCGGACCAAGCTGCCGAGTGGCTGCTCGCTCGGCTCGGCTCCCCGTCGGCTCAGCCGGCGGGCTTTTCGCCGTCGTCCACGGAGACGATGCGCTCGAGCCAGGACAACTGAGGCCGGACCCGATACCAGATGCTGCGATCGGGCGTTCTGAACGCCTCGAATTGCCAGGTCTGGAGCACGGGTCGCCCGGGGTTCCCCGCCAGCAAGGTGGGAAAGCCCGTCACCGGATCGTTGTCGAAGATGAAGAACGAGTGCACGTGCATCACCTTCGGCCTCCAGGGCTTGTCCCAGGGGGCATAGCCGCGGATCAAGACCACATCGCCCGCGCGGAAACGGTCGCCCTCCTTGACGAGGTAGTCCGCGAGCGAGCCACCGAATTTGAAGGGCACGCGCTCCTTCTCGGGCAAAAGCTCGACCTCGAAGTCTAGAGGGTTGCTCGTCGCGAAGTCGACGAAGCCGGTGCCGCGGCGCCGCGTCTCGTCCGAGAGGGTGTGGAGGTCCAGCTTGCCGAGCACGCGCGCCGGCGTCTCCCCGCGCGGGCGCCACCAAGTCCCGCTGGCACGCTCGAACGTGTCGAAGACGAAGTCGACGCAGACCTGCGGGATGAGCGGAGCCCCGCTTTGGCTGAAGACGTAGTAGGTGTCGCCCTGGAACTCGTAGCTGCTCTTCCCGGCGAGGTACGCGGCGAGCCAGCGGCGTCGCAGCTGGCCGTCCTGCTGCCCGTATTCGGTGAGAGGCTCGTCGAACGGCAGCTTCTCCTCGACCTGAGCGAGCATGGCGCGGCGCAGCACCGGGAGAACGCGCTCCCGCCGCGCATTTTCCGCGCGAGCCGCGGCCAGAGTCGCCCGATTCTGCTCGGTCTCGAGCTCGCACTCGAGCTCGAGGCGCGCCCCCTCCGAGCGCAGCAAGCTCGGAACCCAGGTCGAGCCGTAACGGAGATCCGCCACGATCTCGCGCTCACCGAGCTGAGTCAGCTTCACGCGGTCGAACCCCAGGCGGCGCTTGAGTGAGGCGAAATCGCGATGCAAGGGCTCGGGGGGTTGCCCGGTGCCGATGCGATCGAAGAGCACGAGCTTGACGCGTTGCCCCTTCTCGGGGCCGTCGCTGAACACGTAGTGCCCGGTTCGCGTCCGCTCGGCGTGGAACAGCTTCTCGCCGCGTTGGATCCAGATCTCGGCGTCGCTGAAGAGCTGCTGTGGCGATACGAGATCGACGAGCGCGAACGCCTGCGCGGGCTTCTCCGCGTAGAGGTACCCTTCGCGCAAGAGCACCGAGCGTCCGAGCTCCGGCTTTGCCGTGAGCGATCCCCAGACCCCTTTCAGGATGCTGTAGGGATAGCTCGTACGTTCGAACTGACCCCGGTACACGCGAGCGCTCTTGGCCGCGTGCGGATCCGCCGCAGGCGTCCGGACGAACACGACCGGCTCCGCTTTCGCGTACAGCAGCACGTGCGCTCGCTGCGCTTCGAGGTCGGG
>JAEZYO010000334.1 GCA_023419055.1 Pseudomonadota bacterium
TCTTCTGGGAGCCCACTCGGAGCGGCGAGTGGGGTGACGCGATGTTCGACTACGCGAACGGCGACCACACGGCGAGGGCCTCCGATTTCGCCGAGTTCGACTCGCTGAAGACGAGCCTCGGACTCTGAAGCGCCTCGTCCCGCGCTCGTCACGGTGAGATCGAAACGTGCCGTGACGATCGCCGCCGGCGGGTGAACGAAACGGTCATACCGGTCCTGCAGCTCTCGACCCGAGCACGGTTCAGCGCTTGCAGGCGGTCCACGACCGGCCATGGCTGTTTCAGAATTCCCGACGCTGGGCCCGAGAGAATTTCCGCTATTCGGAGCGCCGCCGCTACGTCGCGTCTTGAGGCAGCTCGGAGTCCCGATCTGGGCCGATCGGCGGTTCGGCATCTTCGCGGTGGTGTTGCTGGGCTGGCTGCCGGTGGTCGTGTTGTGTGCCGCCGAGCATCGTCTCTTCGAAGGCTACCTGCCCGCGTTTCAGGACTACTCGCTGCACGCTCGCTTCTTGATCGCCTTACCGACCCTGCTGGTCGGAAAGCTCGTGACGGACGCGTTGCTGACGCGCGCGGTGAACTACCTCCTCGACGCCGGCACCGTCACCGAAGCGAAGCGGCCGGCCTTCGAGGCCGTGCTTCGCCGGACCGCGCGGCTGCGTGACTCCTGGGTCGCGATGCTCGGGCTCGTGTTCGTCGCGTTCGCGCTGACCGCGCTCGAGTTCACGCAGCACCAAGCGTACGAAGGCTCGTGGCGGGTGCGCGGAGACGGCGGGCTGTCACTCGCGGGGTATTGGTACTTCCTGGTCGCGCGCCCCCTCTTCTTCTCCCACCTCCTGGCGTGGATCTGGACCTTCGGGCTCTGGACCTCGCTGCTCGTGAGCCTGGTGCGCCTGCCGCTCAGGCTCTTCGCCTTCCACGCGGACGGAGCGGGCGGCCTCGAACCGCTGCTCTCCGTGCATCGCACCTTCGTCGTGCTCTCGTTCGCGATCGGCGCGGACCTCGGCGGTGCCCTCTCCAACCGCATGGTGCACCTGAACGAGCCGTACACCATGTACCGCACGCTGCTCATCGTCGTCGTCGTCGCGCTGACGCTCGTGATGCTCTCGCCGCTCGTCTTGCTGGCGCGCCTCTTGATCCCCGCGCGCTACGACGCGGCAGAGCAGTTCGGCGCCATGACCTTCGAGCTCTCGAGGATGATCGAGAGGGATTCGGAGAAAGGAGCGCGGAGCGGCCTCGACGAGTCGATGCTGGCGCTCATCCGATCGTTTGCCGATTCGCACGGCGGACACAAGATCATCCTCGGGACTCACTTCGTGCCCGTCACCCGCGGGTACGCCATCTCCTTCGCCCTGGCGCCGACGATACCGATCCTGCTCGCGCTGCTCACGCAAATGCCGCTCGTCGAGCTCATCGAAAAGTTCCGCCACTTGATGCACGGCTAAAGGAGCTTCCCCCGCCGCGGGTCGCCACGGGTCACTTTTGTTCGATCCTGGCTGTCACCTTTGTCGAGCCCGCGACTCTATCGGGCATGATGGTCAAGGCTCGCTACCTCGTCCTCGGCGTCTTCGTCCTCGGCTGCTCGGATTCCGACGATCCTTCGCCCGCGAAGCCACCCGCCGTCGACCCCGAGCTCGCGGCGACGGGTCGTGACATTTTCCGCTTCGAGACGTTCGGAGACGAGTCGTTCTGGACGGATACGCTGCGCATGAACGAGGTCATCGAGAGCGCGGTGGATCCCATGACCGCGCTTTCGGTCGGGCTGAAGGTGGACTCGGAGGCGTTACCCGAAGCGGTCGTGACAGGCATCGAGGACGGCTCGATCAGCCTCACGGACCCGACGACCACGCTCGCGCTGCTCGAGCTCGACGCCGTGATCGGCGTCAAGGGCACCGTGGAAGAGGTCGAGGGCGAGAACAGGCTCACGAGCGTGGGGATCACGTGCGCGCTCTGCCACTCGGCCGTGGATGACTCCTACGCTCCGGGGATCGGCAAGCGCCTCGACGGCTGGCCCAACCGTGACCTCGATCCAGGCGCCATCATCGCGCTCTCTCCCGCGCTCTCGGACGACGTGAAGAGCGTGTACGGCTCCTGGGGACCGGGCAAATACGATCCCCGCTTCAATCAGGACGGGGAGAGCGGTCCTCACGTCATACCACCCGCCTATGGCCTCCTCGGCCTCGACAGCATCACCAGCACCGGCGACGGCGAGGATCTCCAGTACTGGAACCGCTACGTCGCCGTCACACAGATGGGTGGACACGGCACGTTCGCGGACGAGCGCACCGGGGTCGACGTGACGAACGGTTCGGACGATCTGGTCTCCGACGAGCTTCCGGCACTCGAAGCTTACCAGCTGACGCTCTCCGCTCCGACGCCGCCGGAGGGCAGCTTCGACGAGACAGCGGCGGCTCGCGGCAAGCAGGTCTTCGAGGGTAGAGGCGAGTGCGCCACCTGCCATACCGGGTCGCTCTTCACCGACGCGAACAAGTTGCACGATCCGAGCGAAGTGGTGAGCGAGCCGGAGCCGAGCGGTGCGCGGAGCTACGCGTCGCGAAGCGCGACCAAGATGTATCGCACCGCTCCCCTACGAGGGATCTGGCAACACCCGCCCTACTTCCACAACGGCATCGCCGCAACGCTCGACGATGTGGTCGAGCTCTACGACGAGAAGCGCTCGCTCGGTCTTTCGGACTCGGAAAAGGCAGACCTGGTCGAGTACCTGAAGTCGCTCTGACTCGATGAGCGAGCGTGATCCCCCTCGATTCAGGGCAGCGGCAGAGGGAGAGCCCACGGCCCGCCTGCGCCCGCTCGTGACAGCACCTTCGCCGAGCTACTCTGCGCGGACTCCACGCTGTATTCGTACGGCGGGTCGAAGACCTTGTCGTGGGGCTCCTCACCGTCCCCACCATGATGGTCGCCGACGCCGTCACCGTAGAAGTTCGACCCCGCCGGCGCGTCGATCACCCCGGGGCGAGTGTCGTCCGGGCAAGTCGCGCGCGTGGTCGGGGTCGCGATGCTCTCGAAGGTGTTGCCTTCCACCAGCACCTTGGCGCCGCAGGCGGCCTGAATGCCGTACGACAGGTTGTCACTCAGCAGGCTGTTGAAGACGTGCACTCTGGAGGCGTCGTTTCGCACCGACGGGGAGTGACTCTCGACGTGATCGAAGAAGCAGTGATGGAACGTCACGCTCGAGTCGGTGACCGTCGACGCGCGCTGGTGCTGGTTTTCGCAGGCCACGGGCGTGACCCCGGCGTAGTGCATCCAGGAGATGGTGACGTTCCCGGAGTTACCGTCGATGTCGCTGAACCCGTCGCTGATGGCCTTGGTCGTACAGTGATCGATCCAGACGTTCGACGCCTTGTTGAGCGTGAAGGCGTCGCCAGCCTCGATGAGATCCGGGTTGACGTCGAAGAGAGCGACATTGCGCACGATCACGTTGTCGCTCGAGCGGAGCTCGAAGGTGACGCCTTGAACCTGAGCGCCTCGCCCGAGCCCGATGATGCTCTTGTTCGACGCGATGGGCAGCTTGCGCTCGCGACGAGCTCGAGTGACGAGGTCGTTCGCGCAGGTCTGGTCGGACACGAGCACCTGATACTGCGGTTTGTCCGGATCCTCGCTGCACGTGGAGGGGCAGACTTCCTGATCGCGCGCCGCGGAGCGAAAGTCGTGAATCCCTTCCGGGAGCAGTATGGTCAGCGCCTCCTCGCCGTCCTCTGCGGCCTCGAGCAGGTCGTCCCAGGTCTCGACGAGCACGGGCGCCGAACCTTCACCGCCGGTTGCGTCCTGCCCGAAGCCGACGGGGGCGATTCGGATCACCTTGCGCAACACAGCCTGCGATCCCGCGCCGATCGCCGGACCTATCCAGCGCGCCGTCGCTGAAGCCGGGAACGTCGCGTCGGGCTCGCAGCCGCGCAAAGCGCCCGACGAACCGAAATCGCTCGCGAAATCCCAGGATGAGTCGTCGTACCCGGGCAGCGCGAACCCCGAGCTCGGCGAGGTGCTCACCCTCCAGGTCGAATCGCTTTCGTAGCTGCCGTCGAGCTCGTCGAGCCGAAGCAGCGCCGCCGGAGTTCCGCTCTCGGCCGCGACGATCACGCTGAGGACGTTGTCGCCGGGAAGGAGCGTCAAAGGCACGAACACCGTCTGGCGAGCCACGTCGCTCTCGGTCACGAGCTCCCCGTTCAGGAGCACCCGAAACACATCGCGCGCCGTCAAATAGAGCCCGGGGCCCGCCCCCGCTTCGTAGTTCCCTCCGAAAAGCAGCGTCGGCGGCTCGCCGCCCCCGAACATTTCGTTCTGGTGAAAGGCGACGCCTCCAGGAAGGCTGCAATCGAGCGGCTCCCGCGGCTCGATTGACGCGGTCTGCGCCACACTCGTCCCACAGCCGGCAATGAGGGCGACGACGAGAGAGGACCAGCGGACCACTTCTCCTCAAGTTGCCGAGGCATACCCCGCCCCGTCAACAAAATGCCGTCACGCTAAACCTCACTTTTCTGACGGATCGGCGGGTCCTCGAGCAACTCCAAGGATGGAACCCGAACCGGCTTTCGCGCCGGAAAGGCCCCCTCTTCAGTCGTGGGGGGCGGCAGCACGGCCGCCTCCCACGACGCTATTTCTCGAAGGCAAGAGCTTCGAGCATCGAGAGCACCCGGGCTCGGGCCGCGGCATCCGCGGCGGCGCGAGCACAGTCGAGCGCGCTCCGACCGGAAGCGTCCACCTCGAGCGGATCGGCGCCGTACTCGAGCAAGGTCTGCACGTGATCGTCCAGGCCCTGGGCGGCGGCGGCATGGAGAGGAGGCCCCCACGCCACGTCCCGCTCGCGGGACAGAGCGGGGTCGCCCGAGAGCACTCGTAAGAGGACCTTATGAACCGACCACTCGATCGCGATCCGAACCGCGAACACCCGGTACGTCGCGCGATAGGCGCCGTCGACGGCATGGGGGTCGGCACCACGCTCGAGCAGCAGGCGAAGGAGCGCCTGGTTGCCGGAGTACGCCGCCCAATGGAGAACTGGTGCGCGGTTGAAACCGACGAAGTTGGGATCGGCGCCGCGATCGAGCAAGAAGCGCGCGGCCTCGAGCTGACCGTTGCGTGCAGCGATGTAGAGCGCGTCGGAGACGATCTCTCGAGGCTCCGTCGGCGGCTTCGGAAGCATCCGGCCCGCCTCGTCGAAGCGCGTCACACCATGCCGCGAGGCTCCCGCTATGGGCCCCTGCTCGTCGAAGAAGCGGCTCAGGCGCGTGACGTCGCCGAGCCCCGCCGAGCACCAGAGGTCGAGCGGAGCCCCGAGCTCGAGGAGCCGCCGCGCAGCCCCGAGGCCGCCGACGGTGATCGCCCACGACAATGAATCGTGCGGGAACCCATAGTCCGCAGCGGGCGAAACACCGGCTCCGACCAAGATCTCGACCAGCTCCGCGCGATCGAATTGAACGGCATGCGAGATCGGTCGCCGTTCGCCCCAGCCGTGGGCGAGAGAAGCATCCAGCCTGACCAAGAGCTTCAATCTCGCCGCGTCGTTCTGCTCGATGGCCTGGTACACGAGATCGAGGCGCTGCTCCGGGTCATCCGGGAGTCCCTCACTTTCGATGAGCGCGGTGCGCCGTCGCTTGACCTCATGGCGAAGCTCGGACCAGGAGCTGAAACCGTAGCTCCTCGCCAGCGCGTGTTGCGCGTCGGAGAGCTTCACGGTCGCAGGGCTCGCTGCACGCTCGCGCGCGACGTGGGCGAGCCTCTCGAGCGCGCTCGCGTCGTTTTCGCGCGCGAGGTTCAAGAGGTCACGCGCCTGCTTCTTCAGGTGATCGAGATCGGGACGCTCGGGGAGCGTCTGGGGCTTGGTGGAGGACACGGGGCTCCTTTCGACGTGCCTGGTGTCCGCTGAGTCAGGCGCAAAAGGAGACCATCCAAACCTGTTGCCTACCGGTGGGTTCGACCCTTTCCGCAGACGGGAGGCGCCCGGAGCACCTGGACCCATCCTAGGAGCCCGCCCCGGCGCTTTGCAAGGTGGATGACGTCGGGCAAGCTCTCCGCTAATTTCGTGAGCATGTGGTCTTGGTCGGGTTGGTCCATGAGAGGCGTGATGTGCTGCGGGCTACTCCTTGCAGCGGTGGGTTGCGGCGGTGACGACGACGACGGCCCCTCGAACCCTTACTATGAGGTCGTCGAGTGGAAGTGTTACGAGCGCGGCTTGAGCTGCAGTTGCGACGGCTTGCAGGAGGGTCAAGACTCCGCCGGCTCGAACCAAGTGGACTCGTGCGCGGGCCCCGTCTGCAAGGCCTTCCTCGAGGACGATTGGTGGACCTGCGAGTGCCGAAACGAAGATTGGGATCCGAAAGAGGCTGCGGTCGAGCCCATCACCCAGCTGTACGAGGTCGAGAGCTGCCCCCCGCCTCCCTGAGC
>JAEZYO010000353.1 GCA_023419055.1 Pseudomonadota bacterium
CCTTCGGAGCGCCGCCCACGACGCTCGCCGCCCCGAACGGTGATGCGGCTTGCTCCTCGCAGGCGCCGTGTCGTGTCTTCATCAACCGGGGTGTTCAGCCGGCACAGCCGGTCAAGCCCTTGGACAACAGCAATCCGTTCGCTCTCAAGTGCTACATCCCTGCCACGGGTCAGGCGGCGAGCGCCTACAACGGCAACATCGACAGCGCGCTCAGTCAGAACGGCTGGGTCATCTACGTGATCCACGGCATTCAGCCCACCTCGCACAGCTTCCAGCCCGTCAGCTGGGACGGCTTGAAAGCCGCGATCGAGTACGCGAAGAGCAAGGACGTGTGGATCGACACGATGGAGAACATCGGGTCCTACTGGCTCGGTCAGAAGGCCTTCGACGCCGCTACGACCCAAACCTCGGGCGGTTCGACGACCTGGACCTGGACCCTCCCCGACAAGTTCCCTGCCGGTAAGTACCTGCGCGTCAAGGTGGACGGTGGAACGCTCACTCAGGGCGGCGCTCCCCTGACCTGGGATCCGCACGGCTACTACGAGATCGAGCTCGACAAAAAGACCGTCACTCTGGCGCCGTAAGCGCTGAAGCGACTCTCGCCAAAAAGAAGCGCCCGCTGATGCGGGCGCTTTTTTTCGTTTCGTACTCGGAGCGGCTACCCCACGTACTCGTAGTACTCCACGCCCAGGTCTTGGAAGGCGGGGTCGTAGCTCTGACCGACGCGAGCGATGCGGAACTCTTGGCGCGGGGTGTAAGAGAGGTTCGGGACCTCGGCGCCGTCGTGGAGCGCCTCGTATTGCTCACGGGTGAGCTCGACCGCGCTCTCGAGGGCGCGCGCGAAGCCGATGCGCTTCGCGGCCGCTTGCCAACCCGGCGCGACGGCGAGCGGGATCGCTTCGGCGGCGTCACCGCTGCCGTAACCCACCGCGACCAGGGGCGCGCCGATGAGCTCGGTGCCGTCTTGCGCGGCTTGCTCTAGCCCTGCGGCGAGCCAGGCGGGGAGCGCGGCGCTGTAGAGGTTGCCGAGATCCTTCACGACCTCGGAGCCGAGGCTCATCTTCTGACCGAGCAGGTCACGGAACTGTGCCTTCTTTCGCAGAATGCCGGCGACCGCGCTCGTCGCCGCGTAGGGATCGGTCAGGTCGCCAGAAAGGATGCCCGCGTAGAGGTCGGGCGTGGACTCGGTTTCGCGCAGCACCGCCGCGACGTCCACGCCCGCTTCGGCACAAAGCGCCGCGAGCTCCTCGCGCCGGTGATCGCCGCGCGCGAGCCCGCGCACGTAGAGGAAGCTCATCGCCTGAACCGGCATCAGGTGATACGGCCGGTGGAAGAAGAGGCCGCGCACGCTCTCGTAGTAGGTGCCCGCGGAGACGCCGAGCCGGCCCAGCATGTCTTCGACGGCGTGCACGGTCTCGTCGAGGTACGAGAAGGTGGAGTACTTGCCGCTGAAGACGGGGAAGTCGGCGAGGCGGCGCGTGTTCGGGGCGTAGCCCTCGGTGAAGTGGCGAGCGAACGGCTTCCTGAAATCGGGGCCGCGGTAGTCGCTCGCCTTCCCGGTGCGCGCCAGATCCGCGGTGAACAGCTTGGCGCGGTTCTCGACCAGCATCGCCACGGCGCCGGCTCCCTGCGTCTGCTCGCCGGTGCTGCCGCGCTCGTACTCGGCGACGTCCGCAGCGACCACGATCGCGAGCTTGTCTGCGCCGTCGGTCGCGGCGTAGCGGAGGGCGCTCTTGAGCGCGTACACACCGCCCAGGCAGGCGTGCTTGAACTCCGGCACCTCGAGGTGCCGCGAGAGTCGCGGCAAGCCGAGCGAGTCGAGCGCGCGGTCGACCATGCCGCGCACGATGACGGCGCCGGCGGCGTTGTCGGTGCTGGACTCGGTACCGAGGCCGAGGAAGCCGACCCGCTGTGGGTCGATGTCGTTCTGGCGGATCAGGCGGAGGACCGCGTTGGCCGCCATGGTGTAGACGTTCTCGTGACGCCCGCAGACGCGAAAGCTCCGGCCGACGACGGCGCTGATCTTGTCCCAGCTGTTGCCCGTCCAGTCACACCAGTCGCGAAGGCTGACGCGAAAGGGCGGGACGTACAGGCTGATGGCGCTCACACCGGGCAAGGTCGGGCTGTCGTTCATCACCCCGGCTTCGTAGTGGCACGAGCCCCTCGCGGCAAGCTCGTAGCCACCGAGAAAGCCCCGAAAGGAGACGCCCACCCCACCACTTCGGCGATACTGAAGGGCCGGACGCGAAGCGCGAATGCGCTTGGGTTTTCAGCGGATTCGTGGCGTATTCGAGCTGGGTCATTGGGCATGAGAAAAAATTGGTTCATCAAGGCAGCATGGTGTGGTGTGGCGGTCGCGCTCCTCGGAGCGTGCGGGGACTCGAGCTCGACGCCGGAGGAGCAGCAGGGGCCAGAGCCGACTCCGAATTGCACCGAGGGGGCGCCCTGTACCTGTGAATCCGGCAGCGAAGGTACGGTGCTGTGCGGCGAGAACGGCGCCTGGTCCTGCGACTGTCCGGAGTGTCCTGCGCTCGAATTGCCGCAAGCCACCGCCGGTGACGACTGCGGCGGCGAGCCGTTCGGCCTCTGGCGCCTCGTGAAGCTCGAGTTCGGCGCTCAACCTCTGGAGTTGTCGGTCAACAACGCGCCGGTGGGCACCTGCCAGGCGGCCTTCTCCGAGATCGAGGAGGTGCCCCGCATGCTGATCTCGCTCGAGGACGGAGGCACGGCCCAGTACTTCACGGAGGAGCTCCCGCTCCAGCAGTCCTGGAGCAACGGCTGCGTCACGAGCAAGGTCTGGCAGTTCTCGTGTGGCTCGAGCGCCTGGACCAACGTGTCGGAGTGCAAGCTCGACTGCGACATCTGTACCTGTGACACGTCGCTCTTCGCGCACGTAGAGGACGAAGGCACCTGGGAGCGAACCGAGTCGACGCTCACGGTCGCGCCGTGGGGGAACCCCGCGGCGTTCGACTACTGCGTCGAAGGCCGCCGGATGACGCTCTCGGCGGAGGGAGCCTACTTCGAGTTCGAGCGCGTCTACGTGACCTCGGCTCCGACGCCCTGCGCCGAGCGCGCGCCGGAAGAGTGTGTCGCCGGCGGGAGCTGTCAGCGCGGAGCGTGCGTCGGGGACGGCGCGTGCCCCGATGCAGCCACCGAAGGCGAATGCCTGACCCAAGAAGGCTGCTCCTGGGATGCAGCCGCTTGCCATGGGTTCGAGGGCGAGCAGTGCGGCATCGGGGATTTCGACGTCGTGCCCGGCTGCGAGCTGACCGACGAAGCACCCACTTGCACCGGCGAACCCGTCGCTTGCGAGACGCGCGAGGCCGCGGCCTGCGCTCAGGTTCAGGGCTGCTCCCTCAATGCTCAGGGCCGCTGCACCGGCTTCGCTCTCGCTTGCTCGCTGTTCGACGAATGCCCGGAGGATGAGTACGGCTGCTCCTACGACGAGCAGTCCGGCGCGTGCTCCGGCGAGACGTCGTGCAGCGCGTTCTCCGAGAGCGAGTCCGCGTGTGACGAAGCGAACGCTTACTATTCCGGTACCCCCTGTATCTGGGAGGAGTCCTTCTGCGAAGGCACGGCCACTCCCTGCGCCGACGTTCCGATCGAAGCCTGCGCGTCTCAGCCTGGCTGTCAGTTGGAGGCGCCCTAGCACGTTGCGCCCACCCGGAGCCGTCACGTAGCCGTGAGGCGGGCGGCTCCGGCGAAATGCCCGGACGAGGTGCCTGCCCCGGGAAGAATGTTTCGCGAGCAAGTCCGGTGAATTGCTTTGAGTAGCAAGTTCTTTCCGGCGCGACGAGTGAAAGTAGGAGTTGCAATCGACGCCAGGTGGAGGAAGGTGTGGGCGTACCACATGCGAACCGGGGCCCCCACGAGCCCATCCGATCCTTCCAGCGTGCGCGACAAGCCGCTCCTCGCTCGCTCCGCGTTCCTCCGGCGATTACGCGCCGCGTTCAGGGTGCGGCGCCTGTACCTGGTGAGCCTCGCGCTACGATGGGCCCCAGGCGAGGCGCAGCGCCTGTTCTTCCTGACTCTGCTCGTCGGGGTCCTCTGTGGCTTCGCCGCGCTTGCTTTCCACGTGGCGATTGGCTTTTCGGAGAAGCACCTCATCGAACGAGCCCTGCGCGCCAGCGGCAACGCCTGGATCCCATGGACCGTCGCGCTGCCGACGCTGGGCGGCTTGATCTGCGGAGCCC
>JAEZYO010000354.1 GCA_023419055.1 Pseudomonadota bacterium
TCCTACAACCCAGCGCAAATAGAGATCGGTGCGCCCTGTCACCAGATCCCTCGAGTGTTCCGTTCGGACCGTGCTGGCCCCTTCCATGCGTCGAACTCGGGTACCACATTGCCGGCCCGCAATACAGGCCCGCGACGCATCGACCGCTTGGCCGATGGCCCGACGCTCTGCCAACGAAAGTTGCGTCCCCCCCGCCCGCTGGGAAGGGCAGCGGACGTCCTATTCCGTGACAGTGCTTATTTCGGTGAGATGCGAGAGGAGAGACACCGTTTGTTTCTAGCGACCCAAGCTCGATAGGTCGAGCAACCCACGAGTGTGACAGTGCAAGGTGCGTACCAGACAGAGGACACGTGATTCGTGAGTTTTGTCGGGTCCTAGCCTGAGCCAAACGAGCTCACCGGACACTCTCCAGCCGTTTGGATCGTGTCCGGCAGACACGCGTATCGGCGTCGATGCACGACCGAACCTCGCATCGAGAGACGGGCGCTACCGATATCAGCCACGCCCCCGAAGCGCGTCCCAGCGCAAGCGCCAGACAGAAAGCACCGCTTCCGCGAAGATCTTGCCGTCCATTTTGGATTGACCGACGCGACGATCGACGAACGTGATGGGGATCTCGACCACTCGAAGGCCCGCCCGGAGGGCTCGGTACGTCATCTCGATCTGAAAGGAGTAGCCATTCGACCGTACCGCCGCGAGGTCGATCGCCTCGAGCGCCCGCCGTGTGAAAGCTTTGAACCCCGTCGTGAGGTCACGAACCTCGACCCCGAGGACAACGCGGGAGTAGAGCGAGCCGCCCTTCGAGAGGAGGTGGCGCCCGAGCCCCCAACCCTCGACGGACCCGCCAGGCACGTTGCGGGACCCGAGTACGACGTCGGCACCGGAGTCGAGCGCCTCGAAGAACGCCTCGAGGTGGCGCGGATCGTGGGAAAAGTCGGCGTCCATTTCGAGGAAACGCTCGAACCCACCAGCAAGCCCGTAGCGAAAGCCGTCGAGGTAGGCGGTACCGAGCCCGAGCTTGCCGCGTCGGTGAAGCACCGACACGCGCGGATCGCGCTCCGCAAGCCGATCCGCAAGCGCCCCCGTGCCGTCCGGCGAATTGTCATCGACGATGAGCACACTCGCTCCGGGCGCCGCAGCCCTGACCGCTTGGACGAACGACTCCAGGTTGGAGCGCTCGTTGTACGTGGGCACGACAATCAGCGCCGATGTCCCGAGCTGGTTCACCGGTAGTCTCTTGGTCTCGACGCGTTCAACGAGGTTCAGCATAGGCGGCCCGGCCCCCTCCGTGGGAGATGCATTCGATGCGAATCGCCCCCGGCCCCCGCCTCCGAAGGGACGGTTTGGGCGGAGGGGGGTCACCTTGCTCGGATGGATCCTTGCGGCCCAAACGATGTCGGCAAGCAAGCGCTTCTTAGCGCTGTCCTCTCGATCACTCGGGCCCGAGGAGGTACGTGCTCGATGGTCCATCGAGAGCGGGTGGCGTCGGCGATGAACGCCGACCTCGCGAAAGGCGGGCGAACTGTCCACCGTCCCGGCTCCGTGATACGGACGTTGCCGGCATGTCGTCGGAGGCTCGCTGTTCTGGGCAGTCATGGGGGCACCTTTGGGCACTCTTGGTGCTCACGGCGCTCATCGCGGCGTCGTGTCGCGATTTCAACGACTACGCACCGTCGCCGGGCGCCGAAGGTGGCGCGGACTCGAAAGCTTGCGACAGCAGCGGCGGCACCGGCGGAAGCACTCCTTCCGTGCACATCGGTGGCGAGGCCGGGACCCTCTCCATTCAAAGGGGTGGTGCTCCCGCTACCGGCGCAGCGGGCGATGAAGGTGGTCACGCAGGGAGTTCTCCACCAGAGGGGCGTGGCGACGTAGGAGACTCCTCATCGGGACTTGGTGGGGCTGGTCAAGGCGACGGCGGAGCCAACCAAGCCGGGTCGGGAGGACAAGCCGGTTCCGATGGGAAGGACGGCGGGGCAGGAGGTGACTTGGGCGGCGATGGTGACGTCATCATCGAACCGTTCTGCTACGAGCCTGGCTACCATCCCCCGCTCGCCGGCTTCGTCCCTCCCTCGGACATCGCCCTCAATCGATCGATAGGTAACCTGCTCCAGCTCTTTGCGACTGGCCGGGAGTTGAACATCGTCGCAGCAACCTGGCAGGCGACGCCGTCGCCCCAGAGCGAATGGGTCTGGTGGGGTTGTTTCAACGTAGTGCCTTCGCCAGATCGCATCACGGCAGTGACTTTGGAAAACGCGTACTCCGCCGTCTTCGCGACGTCGCTCGACGGGACGCTTTGGAGCCGATACGCCTTTCCGAACTGGGGACCTTGGCAGCTCCTCAAGGCGCCTCCCGGCTCGCAAAAGATCGTGGACCTCGACGCCGTCACCGCTATCGGTGACTTGAATCGGCTGTACGCGGCTCGCGACGGGCACGTGTTCATGCGACACGCGGGCCAGCCCGGCCCTTATGCGGAGCTCGGGACGTGGCGTTCCGTCGCAGAGCTCTCGATTCGACACGTCGCTGCGTGTCGCGTCGGGGTCAATGTCGATCGCTTGTTCGTCACCACGAGCGATCACGAGCTCTTGAGCGCGGAGGTGAACGTCACCGACGGTAGCGAACCAACCTGGAGCAAGGCCTCCGAGCTGGCGCTCGAGACGATCGATTGCGTGCGCGATGCGCTGGGCAAGCTGGAGCTCTTCGCGACGGATTCATCGCATCGCGTGTGGCGCTCATTCGAACCTTTCGAGACTTGGCAGCTAGCCAGCTGGTCACCCGCAGCAGTAGCGACGATCGACGTGGCGCCGGTACCGAACGGCGAGCCGATGCTCGCAGCTCTCGGCGCGGACGGGATCATTCGCCTTTGGCGCAACGCGGATGAGGGTTGGCAGGTTTGGAAGGGCACGCTCTGACCCACAAGCGCACGAAACCTTCGCGCGAGCGGGCTGACGCGCCCGGAGAGGATTCTCCCTAAGGGGTGAATTCGTCCGGGAAGCAGGAAGCTTCTTGAATCGCCTCCACGTCACCCTCCGGGTCGACGGAGACGAGGATCGGCAAACTACCTTCCATCTTCAGGACATCGAGTGATTGAAGCGCTCCCTCCGTACTCGCACCCAGAGTCCACTGCTCGAAGGGAGAGATCGAGCTCCAGAGGTTTCCGGCCGGGTCCGCCACGACGGCCGCCAGCTTTCCATCGCCGTCCCTGATGCAGTCGACCAGCGCCGCGGGAGAGAACTCGAGCTTTTGCCATTCGGCGCCTCCGTCCGCGTCGACATCGACGAGCGCAGACCAGAGCTCCCCGTCCGAAGTCGTGGTCAAGACTCGGTCTCGTTGAGAGCCTACGCGACAAGCGGCAATGCGTTGGACCTTCGGCGGCGAGAGCTCACGCCAAGGTCCGAGAGCGGCGTACGGCTCGGGTGAGTCGCCGTAGCGCACGAAGAGCTTGCCTTCCCTCGCAGCGTACAATCGATTCCGCTCCCCCGTGGCAGCGACGACTTCGAGGTCGGAAAACCTGCCTTTGCCTGCGGGCGGAGTCAGCGGAAGCCAAGGCCCCCACTGGCCCCCTGTGAAGGAAAAGCGACTCCACAG
>JAEZYO010000437.1 GCA_023419055.1 Pseudomonadota bacterium
GGTGGCGTGAAGGTCTCGGAGACCAAGCGCTTCATCCTCGACGCCGGGCAGAGCTTCTTCCGCGTCGAATCGACGCTCACGCCCGCCGGAGCGGACAAGCCGCTCTCCGTTGCGATCGGCATCGCCAAGCATGCCGGAAGCAAGGCCGAGTTCGATCGACGCGCGGCGCTGAGCTCTTGGGAGCCCTTCAAAGAGGACAACGGGAACCTCGGCTGCGCGCTCGTGCTACCGCCAGGGACGAGCGGCGAGTTCAAGGAGATCGACAACGACTACCTGCTCGTCTCCACGGCGACCCCGAAGGCGCCGTTCGTTTACTATGCGGGCTCCGTCTGGAACAAGGCGGGAGAGATCGCGGACGATCGCGCCTGGGCGAAGGCCGTGCAGTCCTTTTCGGCCGAGCTTGCGGCGCCGCCCCTCGTGAGCGTGAGCGCCGGCTCCGGCGCGGTCTCCTGGGCAGCGCGGACGTGCGACTCCGAGATGGAACGTTTCCCGGACCTCTACACGCCGCGCTGGCACTACGACGTCGGGTTCGTGCTCGAGGCTTGCCAGGAGGTCGGCACCGAGACCAAGACGCAGAAGTACCTCGACTACGTGAAACGCACGGTCGACAGCTTGGTGAACCCGGACGGTAGCATCAAGGGTTACTCGATCGAAGAGTACAACATCGATCACGTCAATATGGGGCGCGTGCTCTTTCTGCTCCGCGCTCAGGCGAGCGACGCGAAGGAGAAGGAGCGCTACGAAAAGGCCCTTCACCTGCTCCGCACGCAGATGAAGACGCACCCGCGCAACAAGGACGGCGGCTTCTGGCACAAGAGCCGCTACCCGCACCAGATGTGGCTCGACGGCCTGTACATGGCGTCGCCGTTCTTGGCGGAGTACGCGACGGTCTTCAACGAGCCCGTGCTGTTCGACGAGGTCGCGAAGCAGCTCCTGCTCGTGGAAAAGCACACGCGCGATCCGAAGACGGGCCTCCTCTATCACGGCTACGACGAGAGCCGAACGCAGCGTTGGGCGAACCCCAAGACCGGAGTCTCTCCGAACTTCTGGGGGCGCGCCATCGGTTGGTACATCATGGCGCTCGTCGACGTGCTCGAGTTCTTCCCGAAGAACCACCCTCAGCGCGCGGCCCTCCTCGCGGCGCTCGAGCGCACCGCGACGGCGGTGGCGAAGGTCCAGGACGCTCAGAAGGGTGTCTGGTGGCAGGTCGTCGACATGCCGAAGAAGCCGAAGAACTACCTCGAGTCCTCGGCGTCGGCGATGTTCGTTTACGCAATAGCGAAGGCGACGCGAAACGGCTGGCTCCCGAAGGAGAAGTATCGAACCGTCGTCACTCGCGGCTACGCGGGGATCCTCGAGCAGTTCGTGGAGGTCGACCAGAAGGGGACGCTCGACCTCGAGAACGTGTGCAAGGTCGCGGGGCTCGGTCAGTACGGCAACAATCCGTACCGGGACGGCTCCTTCGACTACTACGTGAGCGAGCCCGTCGTTTCCAACGACCCGAAGGGCATCGGAGCGTTCATCGTCGCAAGCCTCGAGATCGATCGCGCCGCCGCGAAGTAGGGAGCGGCCAGCGCTGTCTACTTGATGACCTGCCCGGGGCAGCCGAAGATGATGTCGATCGCGTTCTGGTTGCCTTGCTTGATGTGGTCGCAGAGGGGGCCGTACACCTCGACCCCCAGGTAAGCGTCGCTCGTGTAGTCCCACCCGTTCGTGTGGGAGCTGTCCTGCTCCACGCGCTCGCCGTTGACCTTGACGGCGATGTTCGTCTCGTCGGGCGGCGCCTCTTCGAACGGGAAGATGCAGGTCGCGACTTCTCCGGTGATCTCGCTCAGCGCCGCCAGCAGATCGGCCTTGGTCGCGGCCAGGTAGAACTTCTGCGCGAGCGGGTTCGCGATCGGGCGCGGCTTGCCGCCCGCGATCGCCATGCCGTTCAAGGTGGTGAGCGTCGAGTTGCTCGGCTCCGGGTCGAGCACGCCCACGACGAACACCGGGAACCCCGCGTTTTTGGCCGCGGTGACGGCATCGATCGCGAACGCTGGTGGATCCCCACCTCCCGAGCCCAGGTCCGCACAGGAGGGTTGCCCGTCCGTCGCGAGCAAGATGAACTTGGGGTTGTCGTTCTGCACCCCCTTGAGGTACGCGACCGCAGCGTTGATGGCCGCGCCGGTCGGGGTGCCGTCACCTTCGGGCGTCGTCGCGTTGACCGCCGCGACGACGTCGGCCGCGTTCGCGGGTTCGATCGGCACGTCGATGTTGCTCGTCACCGAGCTCGGCTCGCACTCGTTGCCCGACATCTCGGGGAAGGTCTTGAGGCCCCAGGACACGGCCGAGTCCGTCGCCTGAATCGCCTCGTTCAGCATCGGAACGACGCCGTCCCAGCGCGTGACGCCGTCCTCGATTTCGTGCTCCACCATCGAGGCGGAGCGGTCGAGCACGAGCAGGACCTCCGCCGGTTTGCGCATGGAAACGAAATTGACCTGGTCACACTCGCCGTTCATCACGTCGCCGGTGCCGCCGGCGCCGCCGCCGGGCTGCACCGAGACGGTACCGCCCGTAGCGCTCGGTCCCGCGCCGGCCCCGGTGGAGCTCCCCGTCGAGCCTCCGCTGCCGCTACCGGTGGCGCCTGCGCCGCTACCACTTCCCGAGCCCGTCCTCCCGGGCGTCGGTGTCCCCGAAGTGGCCGAGCACGCGGAAAGGAAGAGCAGCGAACTGAGACAGGCACCAAGGGCGGTTTTCACGGCTGGAGACCTCGCGGGGCAAAGGCTCGCGACCGCGGGAGCAACACCACGCCCGCGCTCGTTTCGAGCAACGGCCGGGAGACGGCCGCCTTCCGAGGTAATGCCGCGACGGCGGCGCTTCGATCACACGCCGTCCCACCAGCAGCCGTCGGCTCGAGTGGTGTCTAGCGCGAAGTCTCGACGCCGCACGCGTTCCCGATGCGCGGCGAGAGCGCGGCGCCGACGCGAGGAATCCCTCCGCGGCCTTTCGCGAACGCGCCCCCGGGCTGCTCTGGCAACGAGCCAGAACCTCGAGCCCGCGTCGCTCCTGCGACAGGCTTCGCTCGTT
>JAEZYO010000462.1 GCA_023419055.1 Pseudomonadota bacterium
CCCCCGAGCCAGTCGCGCCGGAGCCGTTAGCCCCCGAGCCAGGATTCTCCCACTCGTTCTCGAAGCCCTCGAAAGTGGTCCGGCCGCCACACGCTAGAGCGGTGAGAGCCATGAAAATCATGCCCGACTTTCGACGATCGCTTCGCATCACACCCACTCCACGGTTATTGCAGCCCCATAGTTCGTGAAGCTCGGGCGCGCGTCAATCATCGTCGGGGCGGGCGTGGCCGCGGGACGGGGCTAGAATGCGGGCCCGAGCCGCCCGACCCATGATTCGCATCGAGAAAATCAACAAGAGCTACCGCGCCGGCGAGCAGACGCTGCACGTGCTCCGCGACATCGACTTCACCGTCGAAAACGGCGAGTTCGTCTCCATCATGGGCTCTTCCGGGTCGGGCAAGAGCACGCTCCTCAACGTGCTCGGCATCCTGGACGCCTACGATTCGGGCGCCTACTACCTCGGGGACAAGCTGATCAAGAACCTGCCGGAGCGCATCGCGGCGCAGTACAGGAACCGCTTCATCGGCTTCGTCTTTCAGTCCTTCAACCTGCTGAGCTTCAAGAGCGCCGTCGAGAACGTCGCGCTCCCCCTCTACTACCAGGGGGTGGGAAGGAAGGCGCGCAACAAGCTCGCGCTCGAGTACCTCGACAAGGTGGGCCTCAAAGCGCGCGCCGAGCACCTGCCTTCGGAGCTCTCCGGCGGTGAGCGCCAGCGCGTGGCCGTCGCGCGCGCGCTCATCACGAAGCCGAACCTCTTGCTCGCCGACGAGCCCACCGGAGCGCTCGACACCGCGACCTCTTACCAGCTCATGGATCTCTTCGAGGAGATCCACGGGACCGGCATGACGATCGTGGTCGTCACGCACGAGCCCGACATCGCCGAGCGCACCCAGCGAGTGATCCGGCTGAAGGACGGCGTGGTCGTGGATGGGACCGCGCATGCGTAGCCTGTCCTCCTTGATCGGCATCGAGTCGCTCGACGAGATCCTCACCACGATCCGCCGCAACCGGCTGCGCACCTTCCTCACGGGCCTGAGCGTGGCTTGGGGCATGTTCATGCTCGCCTTGCTGCTGGGGGCGGGGCGCGGCCTCGAGCAGGGCGTGGAGTGGGAGTTCCGGGACGACGCGCAGAACTCGATCTGGGTCTACTCGAGCAAGACCTCGAAGCCTTACGCCGGGCTCGCGGAAGGCCGCGAAGTCCGCTTCATGAACGACGACTACGAGGCGATCGGCAGGGAAATCCCCGGCGTCGACCACGTTACGGGGCGCTTCTACCTGTGGGGTGAATTCACCGTCAGCTACCGCGACAAGAGCTCGGCGTTCGACATCCGAGGCACGCACCCTGATCACCGCTACCTCGAGAAGACGACGATGGTGAGGGGGCGCTACCTCAACGAGACGGACATGCGCGAGCGCCGCAAGGTCGCCGTCATCGGCGAGAAGGTGCAGGAGATCCTGTTCGGCAAGCAGGATCCCATCGGCGAGTTCGTGCAGCTCCGCGGCCTCTCGTACCAGGTGGTGGGCGTCTTCCAGGACGTCGGCGGCGAGGGCGAGGTTCGCAAGATCTACGTGCCCATCACGACCGCGCAGCTCGTCTACAACCAGCCGGGTCGCATCCACCAGCTGATGTTCACGGTGGGCGAAGCGAACGTGGAGGAGAGCCAGGCCATCGCCGAGCGCACGCGCCTCCTGCTCGCGAACAGGAAGGACGTGGCCCCCGACGATCGTCGCGCGATCCGCACGCAGAACAACCTCGAGCGCTTCAAGAAGTTCACGGGCGTCTTCGACTGGATCCGCGGCTTCGTGTGGTTCGTCGGCGCCGGTACGCTGCTCGCGGGCATGGTCGGCGTCGGGAACATCATGCTGATCAGCGTGACCGAGCGCACGAAGGAGATCGGGATCCGAAAGGCGCTCGGAGCCACGCCCGGCTCGATCATTCGCATGGTGATGGCCGAGTCGCTGCTCATCACGGGCGTCGCCGGGTACGCTGGGCTCGTCGGCGGAGTGATGGTGATCGAGCTCGTGGCCCAAAAGGTCCCCGCCATGCCTTACTTCCGCTCGCCCGAGGTCGACCTCAAGGTGATGCTGATCGCAACCCTGATGGTCGTCGCCGCAGGGCTCCTGGCTGGCTTCGTCCCCGCGCGCCGAGCGGCCCGGGTCAACCCCATCGTGGCGCTGCGAGACGGCTAATCGTGGGCATCTTCGATCTCGACACCTGGCAGGAGATCTGGAGCACGCTCCAGCGCAACAAGCTGCGCGCGGCGCTGACGGCCTGCGGCGTGTTCTGGGGGATCTTCATGCTGATCGTGATGCTCGGCATCGGTCAGGGGCTCGAGACCGGCTCGCGCAAGCAGCTCGGCGGGCTCGAGACACGCGCCATCTTCGTCTGGTCGCAGCGCACCTCGATCCCCTACAAGGGCCTCCAGCCGGGGCGCTACGTGAAGTTCCGAGACGCGGACATCGAGGCCCTGCGCCGCATTCCGGGCGTCGAGCACGTCGCCCCGCGCCTTCAGTTCGGCGGCTGGCGTCAGGGCACCAACGTCATTTACGGGACGAAGACGGCGTTCTTCGGCGTGATGGGCGACAACGAGGTCTACCCGTCGATCGAGCCGCTCAAGGTCGCGCGCGGCCGCTTCGTGAACGCCTTGGACATGCGCGACGGGCGTAAGGTGGCCGTCATCGGGCGCCAGGTCGCGAGCGTGCTGTTCGAGAACGAGGACCCGATCGGGAAGGACATCCAGGTGCGGGGCGTCTACTTCCAGGTGGTGGGCGTCATCCACTCGCTGAAAGGCGGCGAGGAAGCGGAGCGGCTCGAAAGCACCGTTTTCATTCCCTTTTCTACCTTCCAACAAGCGTTCAACGAGCGGGACCGCGTGGGCTGGTTCTCGCTCACCGCCAAACCAAACGTGCCGGCGGAGGCGCTCGAAAAAAAGATCAAGAGCGTGCTCCGCACGCGCCACGGCATCCACCCCGACGACCCCGAGGCGATCGGCTCCTTCAACGCTGCCGAGGCGTTCGGCAAGATTCAGGGCCTTTTCAAAGGGATCCGGCTGTTCGTCTGGTTCGTCGGCACCCTCACCTTGCTCGCCGGCGTGCTCGGCGTGTCGAACATCCTGCTCATCATCGTCAAGGAGCGGACGAAGGAGATCGGTATCAGGAAGGCCCTCGGGGCCACACCCGCGTCGATCGTGGCCCTGGTGGTCGAGGAGTCGGTTGCGCTCACGGCTCTCTCCGGATATGCGGGGCTCGTGGCTGGTGTCGCGACGCTCGAGCTCATCGGGAAAGCGGTCAGCAAGGTCCCGGATGCTCCGCTCTCCGATCCGTCCGTGAGCCTTTCTGCAGCCTTGATCTCTACTTTCGTGCTGATCGTCGCAGGCGTGGTAGCAGGCATCGTCCCCGCTCGCCTCGCGGCGCGTGTTCACCCGGTAGAGGCGCTGCGCGCGGAGTGATCGAACCATCATGCTGAAGCGCCTCGTCCCCCTGCTGCTCACCTTAGGAATCCTGGGTGCCTTCGCGTGGACGCTCTGGTTCTTGTACAAGCGCGCCGAGGCGCGCCCCATCGAGTACAAGACGGCGGCGCCTCAGGTGATGGACATCGTGAAGAAGACGGTGGCCCCGGGCGCGATCGTTCCCCGGCAAGAGGTCGCCATCAAGCCGCGCGTCTCGGGCGTCATCTCCAAGCTCAGCGTCGAGCCGGGCGACTTCGTCAAAGAGAAGGCGCTGATCGCCACCATCCAGATCATCCCCGACGTGGTCAGCCTGAACGCCGCCGAAAGCAACTTGAAAACGGCGCAGATCAGCCACGACAACGCTCAGCTCGAGCTCGAGCGCTTCAAGCGGCTGCACGAGCAGCGCCTCATCTCCGACACCGACTTCAACCAGCAGAAGCTGAACGCCGAGCTCAAGCGCCAGGAGCTCGAGGCCGCGGAGAACAACCTGCAGCTCGTCAAGGTGGGCGCGTCGAAGAAGTCGGGCAAGGTCTCGAACGTCGTCTACTCCACCGTGAACGGCATGGTGCTCGAGGTCCCCGTCAAGGAGGGCGGCAGCGTCATCGAGGCCAACAACTTCAACGAGGGCACCACCATCGCCTCGATCGCCGACATGAACGACATGCTCTTCCAGGGGCGCGTAGACGAGTCGGAGGTCGGCAAGATCAAGGAGGGCATGCCGGTCTCGATCTCGATCGGCGCTCTCGGTAACGAGCAGCGCTTCGAGGGCAAGCTCGAGTACATCTCGCCGAAGGGCGTCCTCAAGGACGGCACCATCGAGTTCGAGGTGAAGGCAGCAGTCTCCCTGAAAGAGGGCGTCTTCCTGCGCGCGAACTACAGCGCCAACGCCGACATCATCCTCGAGCGTCGCGACCAGGTCCTCGCACTCAGTGAGAACCTGCTCCGCTTCGAGAAGGGCAAGCCTTACGTCGAGGTGGAGGTGGCGCCGCAGCGCTTCGAGCGGCGCGAGGTCGAGCTCGGCCTGTCCGACGGCATCAACGTCGAGATCAAGGCGGGGATAGACGCGAAGTGTCGCGTGAAGGTGCCGGAAGGGACTCCCACGGAAGAGCCGCCCAAGGCGCCGAAGCGCGGCAGCTGACGTCCAGACTTCGCTAAGGCTCCACGCTCGCGCAGCTGGGCTCGACGTAACGGGCCCGCCACGTGCGCTTCAAGACCTGACCGTCCAGGTCGGTGATTCGGTACGCAATCGGTGTGCCCCAGCGCCCGGTGCCGAACTCGGCGCGCGACCCCAGGACATCGACCAAGCTTTCCACGGTGGGGACCTGCCTGACGTCCGCCGGAGTCCATTCGACGAGAGCCATCACCAGCGCTTCGGTGGCAGTGAAGCGCTGGAGCTCCGCCGCCGTGAGGTCTTGAACGCTGCCGGCGAGCGCATGATTCACGACCTTCGCGAGGAACGCCGCGAAGTCGCCGAACTCGCCGGGGTCACGCGCGAGCAGCATCAGGCGGTCGCCGAACGCGACCCGTTGAATCAAGGCCGGTGAAACGGGCGGCTGCGTCGTGGGCGGCGTGGCGAGGAGCGCTTCGAGCTCGAGGGGCACGGATACGTCCACTTCGACCGTGTAGTAGGTGAAGGTCAACGTCATGAGCGCGATGCTCTTCGGCGCGTGCTCACCGAAGCCGTAGGTGCGAAGGGTGTCTTCGATACCGTCGATGCGATGCCAGAGGCCGGTCAGGAGATCGAACTGCTCGCCGTCGTAGATCCGATCGATGTCCATCCTGACGGCGGCGGGGTGCGCGGAGCCGGGGCGGCGGTACATCTGACGGCCCTGGGCTTCCTGGAACGCGAGCAGGCTCGCCGGATCCATGGACTCTGCTTCCACGTGGTGGCTCGTCGCGTAGGTGAGCGTGAAGTCCATCGGCGCGCGGTCGACCTGCCAGACGGTGAAGGCGGAGCCGTCCGGTTCGACCCGGCTCAAGAGCGCGCCCGGCCAGAGCCGCGTGTCGTCGTAGTCCGGCGCGGGTGGCATCTCGAACTCTCGCGTGCCGTCGAGCACCTGGTAGGTGCACTCCTGGTTGCCCTCGCCGTCCAGGAACTCGCAGGAGTAGTTCTCGTCGTCGGGAATGCAGGGCGCGGATTCCAGCTCGATCTCCGAGCTGACGCTCGTCGGAGCTACCGGGTGCAACGAAGGCGGCGGCGGTAACGGACCGGTCTCGCCGGGATCCGGACAATCCGCGGCGGCGCCGCCGTAGAGCTCGATCTCGTTGAGGTGTATGGACCCGGGCTGATCCGGGGAGCCCTTTCGCCCGAGGATGCGCAGGCGGGTCGTGCTGATCAGGGGTAGCTCGTGCGTTCGATGGAGCGCCGCGTTCCCGGTCACGCTCACCCACTTCTCGTAGCTCGCGCCGTCCCAAAAGAGGATGTCGTAGTCGCTGACCGCGTGCTCCTCGGTCGTGTAGAGCTCGACGCGCCCGAGCGTGCGGGCCTGACCGAAATCGAAATCGATCCATTGAGGGAGCTCGGCCGCCCCTAGGCTGGTCGAGGCGTTCGTCCAGGCGTGGTCCTTTCCGTGAGCCGTGCTGCGCAGCCCGTCGACTACTTTGACCGCCGAGTAATCAGGGCCGGTCGATTGCGCCTCGACCACGGCGAGCGGAGCCACATTTTCGCACGTCACGGGGCCGAGAACGGGACCTGCTCCGCCGCTTCCCGCCGTACCGCCCGCAGTAGGCGCCCCGCCCATACCGGCCTCGCCGCTGATAGCGCCGCTCCCACCGCTGCCGGTCGCTGCCCCGCTTGCGTTCGCACCATCGGGTCCTGTCTGGACGGATCCGCTGTGCGGGTCCTTCTCACCACAGCGAGTGATGAGCGCGAGCGAGACCAGAGCAAGAAAGAAGTTTGCTGATTTCGAAATGTAGTATCACCTCGAAGGGAAGAGCCGATCGGCACGAGCGACGCTGGGTCGAGTTCTCTCGGAACGCTCGTTGAAGCGCCGAAGACGCGGTGGTAACTTGCGTCGGCATGGATAGCGCCGCCGTATCGCGCGTGATCGGGAAGCTGTACGAAGCCGCCAGCACTCCGGAGTCCTGGTCTTCCTCGATGAACGCGGTCGCCGACGCGCTCGAGGCCCAGTCCGCGTACGTTCTCGTGCTTCAGCGCGAGCGCATGCAGGCGGACCTGCTGGCGAGCGCTGGGATCGACCCGCACTACATGGGGGCATTCAATCAGCACTTCGTGCAGTTCTCGCCGTGCATGCAGGCAGCGGCTCGCACCGAGGTCTCCGCCATGGGGATGCGCGGCGCCGAGAGGACGGAGTTTTTCAACGAGTTTTTGCGCCCCCAAGGCATCTATTGGGGCCTCCTCGGGCGCGTCTCCGTGGACGAGCGAAAGGTTTAT
Organism: Pseudomonadota bacterium; assembly: GCA_023419055.1. The sequence continues at coordinate 6,844 of JAEZYO010000462.1, forward strand.
TGTTTCGGCGCTTCGCGCGACCGAGCGCGCGACCCGTTCGCGCCGCATGAGCTCGAGCTGCTCGGCATCCTCCTGCCGCATCTCCGCAGCGCCTTCTTTCTCCAACAGCAGCTCGCGGCCGCTCGAGAGCAGCGGCGGGCGTCCGAAGCGGCGCTCGAGCTGCTCGGGCACGGCGTCCTCCTGCTCGACCAGTCGGGCTCGCTGTTCCACGCCAACCGCGGTGCGTCGGAGCTCTTGCGAAAAGGCGATGGGCTCGCCGTATCGCGGGAAGGCAAGCTCATCGGAAACACGCCGAGAGACACCGCACGACTGCAGCGCCTGGTCCGCGGCGCGGCGAGCGAGGCGGGGGCGCCGCGCCGTGGAGGAGCGCTCAGCCTGCCACGTCGTTGCGCGAGTGACTTGAACCTGGTGGTCGCGCCGCTCGAAGAGAACGCAGCTTCGGAAAATTTCGCCTCCGCGAGTGTGGCGGTGTTCGTGAGCGATCCGGAGGCCCCCACTCCGCACCTGGGGGCGCAGGCTCGAGATCTGTACGGCCTCACCCTCGCAGAGAGCCGTGTGGTCGAAGCGCTCGTCCAGGGGCTCTCCCCCGCGGAGATCGCCGAGAGCCTCTCGGTCTCCGTGACGACGATTCGCAGTCAGCTTCAGAGCATTTTCCAGCGCACGGGGACGCGCGGGCAAAGCGACCTGTTGCGTCGCCTCCTGCGCACTCCTCTGCTCCGAGACTGATACCCTCGGGCGCTCGGAGCCGACTGGCTCGAAAAGGTTGCAGGAGACGTGGGCAGGCAAGGCGACCTCTCGCGCCCGGGCCTGTCACCACGGCCCGGGTTGGCTCGCACCGCATCACGCCCCCATTCCGAGCACATCCTTCATCTGAAGGACGCGAGCAGAGACGAGAACCACCTCGAGTATCTGCCGGACCGCCGAGGCGACCCGGCCAGCTACTCTGCCGGACAAAACACGATCGCGAAGTCTTCGCCGGCGCACGCCGCCATCGACTCCGCGTCGTCACCGCTCCACGAGTACGCGTCTTTGCACGACGCCTCGAAGTAGAGCGCGACCGCGCTGTTCGGGTCGTCGCGGTCGAGGCTGTAGCAGGAGATCACGTTCCCCTGCTCGTCGCGCACCTTGCCTGCTACGGGGCAACCCTCGAGCAGGCTATCGGCACACGTCAGCGTGCGACAATCCTCCTCGTTCAAGGGGACGATCTGCATCGGCAGGTTGTGCGCGTCGACGTGGCTCAGGTTGTACCAGTCGAAGTCGTTGAAGTCGGTGTTCAGCGTGAACTCGGCGAGCGTGTGATGCTCACCGCCCGGGTCGACGCCGGCGAAGCCCCAATACCGAATGGAGGAGATCGGCTCGACGTCGCTCCCCAGATCGCTGCAGGCACTCGCTCCGGGTTCGAGCGTGCCTCCGTCGATCGAGCTGCCGCGATACGTGATGTCGGTCTCGCAATCGTTCACGAACACGAAGGTGGTCTTGCCGTCACCCGACTTCTGACAATCCACGGGCTCGCCGCTCGGTGTGTCGGGTGCTCCGCCCTCGCCGGAATCGCTCCCAGCCGTGCCGGCCGCATTGCCGCTTCCCGCGCCGACGCTCGCCGTTCCACCCTTCCCTGCGCTCGAGCCTCCGCTGCCCGAAACGGCGGGCACGGCTCCCGTCCCTCCTGAACCGGCCAATGAGCTCGGGCGCTCAGAGCCCGATTCATCACTGCCACACGCGGCCGTGAGAAGAGCGAGCAGCAGGAACCAGGGGGCATCTCGAAGCATTCAAGGTGAGTAGCCGGCCGAGCCCGAAGCCGTGACGCAGTTTGTCTAGAAAGCAACGGCTACATCGACCGACATGGGAACGGGTTCGAGGGCGCGGGTGAAACCGGATCTGGAGGGACGATGTTCGGACTCTTTCCGATCTGTTCGTCCGTCAACCCCTGGTCGTGTCATTTCACGCGCTCGTCCAAGAACGGTGCAGCCCATACAACGCGCGCTCGTACAAGAACGGTTGCAGCCCACACAGCACGCGCTGCGTTCACGAGTGACTGCAATTTTGGCGGCGTCCGGGCATCGACGCCCTCGAGCGATGCTCCGAGGCGCGAGCCCCCAAACCGGCACCCTTGCCTTGCGCTGCAATGCGCTCTGGAGCGGGGGACCGCTTGGACCATCAGGGCGATCCTGAGTCCCCGTCCGGTATCCGTTCAGGGCCCGCGAAGTTCGGCCGTATATCGCGTCGCCAGGCGACCGGCCACTTCGAACAGTGCCTTTGGTGTCTCAGGCGGGGACGCTGTACCGATGACGAGCCTGTGTTAGGGTCGCGCGCAGGTGATGGTGGCAGTGTTGCGGTGGTTATTTATATCCGTCGGGTTACTGGCGCTGGCTTGCAGTAGTGACGCATCCGCGCCCTCGCGGATCCCTCCTGGCAGCGCGACGTTTGGCCAAGGCTGTGAAACGAGTGAAGAGTGCGCCTCGACCTTGTGCGTCCGCGTCGACGCGGAGGGCGGGATTTGCACCGAGCTCTGCGAGGCCGACCAGGCCTGCCCAAGCGCCGACAACTGGGCGTGCCTGGCAGACTCGTCGGGGCTCCGTGTCTGTGCCTGCCGCAAGACCGGTGAGTCCGAGGTCTGCGGCGACGGCATGGACAACGAGTGCAACGGCAAGGTCGATGACTGTCAGCTCTGCTCCGGTGTCGCCGTCCCTTCCGATGACCCTGCGCACTGCGGCAGCTGCGGCAACGCTTGCCGAGCCGACCAACGGTGCAGCGATCTCGGCTGCGTCTGCGCAGACGCGGAGCGCGAGGAGTGCGGCTCGACCTGCGCCGACCTCCAAAGTGATCCGAACCACTGCGGCGAATGCGGGAACGCGTGCGGCGAATCACAAGTCTGCAGTGACGGAGCCTGCTCGTGCCCGGACGCCGCAGACGTCTTCTGTCCCGGCCACGGGTGCGCGGACCTGGCCGCTGACGCCGAGAACTGCGGAACCTGCGGGAACGCCTGCGAGCTCGGGACTGCTTGTCGAGGCGCCGAGTGTGTGTGCCCCGCGGCCGCAGCGCCCGATTTCTGCGCCGGGCTGGGCTGCGTCGATCTAGCCAGCGACGCGCTGAACTGCGGCGAGTGCGGCAACGCCTGCGAAACCGGGCGAGTCTGCGAAGCTGGAGATTGCGTCTGCCCAGCCGGAACCGCCGAGTGCGACGGGGCGTGCGTCGATCTGGAAACGGACTCGGCTCACTGCGGCGAATGTGGAGAGGCGTGTTCCGGTGCTCAGGCCTGCGCGTCGGGCGAGTGTGGGTGCGAGCAGTTCGGCTACAGCATCTGCGGCGATGCTTGCGCCGACCTGGACGCTGACGAGAGCAACTGCGGCAACTGCGGAGAGGCGTGCGACGAAGGAGAGGTTTGCAACAACGGCGAGTGCGGCTGCGAGAGCAACCTCTACTGCGGCGGCGTGTGCGTCCCCGTCGACGACGAGGACAACTGCGGCGCGTGCGGCAAGTCTTGCCCGAGTGGCCAAACCTGCAGCGACGGAGAGTGCGTGTGCGAGGGCTTCGGGCTCTCTCCTTGCGGGGACCTCTGTGTGTCGCTGAGCAGCGACGAGGCGAACTGCGGCCACTGCGAGAGGACGTGCAAGAACGGGCAATCCTGTAGCTCGGGGAATTGCTCCTGCCCCTCCGGGCAGACGTATTGCGAGGAAGCAGGTACCTGCGTCAGCCTGAGC
>JAEZYO010000467.1 GCA_023419055.1 Pseudomonadota bacterium
AACGAGCCGGGCTGCCTGGCGCCGTACCAGGGTGACTGCTGGTGCACGCTGGAGCAGGGCAAGACGCTTCTCGAGCCCGTCAATGAGCAGGCGACGAAGAGTGGGGAGCACGGTGACGGCAGCGTCATCAGCGTAACGTTCGACCCGAACCTCACCTTCGATGTGGCAGTGAATCCGATGCCGTTCGGTGAGTCGTACTTTCAGGCCGACGCTGCCGCCTCGCTGATCTCGAGGCTTTACATCGACCTCCCCCTGTACTCCGAGACGGGGGTAGACCTCGTGGACTTCTCGGCTGGTGTCTCCATCGACCGGTGCAGAGTCGACACCCTGAGCACGAGGTTCCGGGTCCTCAACATCGACTTCGTCGGCCTCGCCGACGCGGGATCGATCCCGTTCTCGTCGTCGAGCCCACGTCCATTCGAAGGATTTGGACTTCGTGCACGGGGACTGCATGAACGAGCCCGCAGCCCGCACGATCAATCGCTAGGTCGACTACTACTACAATGAAGTCCGCATCCCGGCCCTCAAGGCTGCGATGGAAGGCTTGATCTTGGAGAGCGCTGCATTGTCTGGCGCGCTTCAAACTGCTGAGCCGGACTCATCCGTGCAGTTCCTCGACGTCAGTCGTCACGACTCCGCGACGGTTTACTACGCGCAATTCTACGTGGGCCCGATTCCTGTCAACGTGACCGTGGACGTGGGCTTGCTCTACGGACTCGACGGGCGGCTCTTCTACCGCTACTCGCCATTGTCGGCTCTTGGCCTGCCTCCCGGCGGGGACGCGTCGCAGCTGGCTGCGGTCGGCGGAAAGCTCGTCCCCAGCATAGGCGCTACGCTCGAGCTTTTCGCGGGCGTCGGGTTCGACGTGCCAGGTTTCGCGGTCAAGGCAGGAATCTCGGGAAACCTGATGCTGGCCAACGCGAGTGGAAATCTGGAGTCTGGTGTCGGCCTTTCGGTCCGAGCGCTTGCCGATGACCGTCCGACCCCCGCGCCACTCGACGTTCTTGGAACCGGGGAGCGCTTCTTCCCCGCGCGCCAGCATGAGTTCTTCATCGACTGGTTCTACGGCGCGTCGCTACGGATCGATGACATCCTGAACGGTACCATCAATGCCAAAGTCAACGGTACCATCAATGCCAAAGTCAAGTTGAAGGCTTTCCTTTTCAGCAAGACGTACAAGAAGACCCTCGTCTCGTTCGACGGGCCTTTCGCTCCCATCGAAAAGAGGTTGCTCGAAGGCGGGGCTCAGCTGCCAGGTATCCTGTTGCCTGCCCCAGCAGGTTCTGAAGGGTCACTGGGCGTCTTCCAAATGCAAATTCCGCTCGTCAAGCCGAAGAAGCTGCCGGTTCCTGCGTCGGAGGCGCCCGGCACTCAAGCCTTCCTCGAAGGAACTCTCTTGAGTCCGCTGAACTACGACGGGGTGTGCACGAAGGAGGCTCCCAACAAGTAGCGCGTCCGAAGATCCAGTCGCCTTCTTCCCCGTGTTCCGATTGACGCGGGGAAGACGGTGAAGCAATTCTCCTGCATTATGCGTGCTTTCGTGAACTTGCGTTGCTTTTTCGCGTGCACTGCCGTCGGTTGCCTGATTGGTTGTGGCACTGATTCCGGAGACGGTTCCTCGAGCTCCGGCGGGCAGTCGGGCTCCTCGGGGGCTTCCGGCAGTGCTGCAGGGATGACGAGCGCGGGAGGTAGCAGCGCGGGAGGTAGTACAACAGGTGGCAGTTCCGGCTCCGGTGTTGGCGGTACTGGCAACGGTTCCGGTTCCGGAGGCGCGGGAAACGCGTCTGGAGCCGGCGGAGCGATCGGCGGTGGTGGGAGCTCCGGCTCCGGAGACGTCGACGTCCTCGATCCGTCCTTGCCACTACCGAGTGTCGACTGTCGCACGGACACCACCTCTCGAATTTGTGTGTCAGTCAGCGGGACAGTGGCCGGCCAGGCCGTCGATGAGCACTGCACGATGGAATCTTTCGCGGAGATGATCGCCGGCACGCCGCTGAGTTGGATCGTGATCTGCGGGGAGGAGGGATCCTTTGGTCCCTTGTCCTATCGGGTCGACGTTCCAGTTCAACCCCCAGGTCAATTCGACGAAACCTTCTTACCGGGTGCCGCGAGTCAGGGCGACGTGATCATTCAATCGGGTTCGAGCGGCGGAGACGTCAGTTCCGACAACCTGCTCACCGCGCGCGTTGCAGGGCACTCGGAGCGAACGGCGGGTACACCTGCCGTCGACCTTGTCGTCGGGACGTTTCAGGGGACTTGGAGTGAGCCGACGGCTGACTGCACGACGGGGTATGCTGATGAATGCTTGGCGAGCAAGGTGCACGGGACGTTCAGGGGACACTACACGGTGCGGTGACGACTTGAAGCGAGGGGTTCACGTGCGTGGTAAGCAAACGGGCTGGATGTTAATGGTGCTTGCCCTCGTATTCGGGGCCGGCACCGGCTGTCAGTCGCAGCCACCCCGAGAGGCCGCGCCTCCGACGCGGAGCTCGAGCGCAGCACGACCGCAGTCGAGCGTCATTCACGCGAGCGGCGAGCTTCGGGTAACCGCCGATGTACTGCCAGAGGTCGAGGTTGGTGCTCGGCGCACCTACTCGCTGAGGTGTGCGAGCGAAGCCAAGGTGGGGTCGGAACCGATTACGGTTCGAGCTTCGCCGATCTGCCGGTATTCGCCGCTTCTATCCTCAGGGTGATGCACCGAGGCGCCAGTATCGCAGTCGCCCGGCGTGCCGACGCTGGCGTTGCGGGAGCGCGTCAACTGTGTGGCAATGAAACCGGCATAAATCGTGCTGGATTCAAGTCGACATTTCTGCCCTCATTCCCGCTGCCCGTGATGCAAAGCTCACCGGAGGCTCGGTGGCATGAGAACGGTGAGGGGTACTATCGGTGTACTGTTGCTTGCATGCAGCTCGATCGTAGCGGCGTGCTCGCACGGTGAACGGAGCAGCGAAGGAGAAGCCGCGCGGCAGCTCTCCGAGCGTGTCATTGGGGATGCCGATGAAGCTTCGAACGCGTACAGCCGAGGCCCCGCTAGAAATGAAAACGCCCGGGAGGATCTCCCGGGCGTTTCGCGTTCTTTCGGTTCGAGGAAGCGTTAGCTCACTCAGTAGCGACGATCTGACACTTCTCCTGGCATTCGAAGTTGTCCGGGTGCGTGAAGCACTCGATGAGCGCGTTGGTCTCGTCGCCGATCTGCATGCAGTCGTTGCCATTCACGTCGTCGTGAGTCGCGCATTCGCCGTTGCAGGTCTCCCAGTCGTCCATGCTGACGTCCTCGCCGCCGTTGTCTATGAAGATCTTCTGGAGGCAACCGAGCCAGCAGTTGAACTCGCCTTCGCCTTCAGGCCCGCCCCAACCACAGACATTGTAGGGCTCGTAGCCGCCGCAGTTGTTCCACTGCTCGCAGCATTTCTCCTTGATGCACTTGCCGCACTCGTCGTCGGTATCGGCCGGCTCACAGTCGTCTTGCGGGGTGCCCGTCGGCTCGTCGCTACCAGCGCCGCCCGTCGAGACGGTGTCGCAGGTCGGAGCGGTTTCGTTGCCGGTATTGCCGGTGTTGCCTTCGCCGCCTTCGCCGCCGTTGGTGGCCGGTTCGCCGCCGTTGCTGGTACCGCCGGTGCTGCTCGTACCAGCGGTCGTGCCGCCGGAGCCGCCCTTGCCGCCAGTTCCGCCTTTGCCGGAGCTGCCACCGCTGCTAGCGCCGCCGTCGTCGTTGTCCTCGATGCCGTCGCCGTCACCCACCGTACAGGCGCCGGCGAGGAGCGCGCCCACGAACCCAATCAAAGCAACCTTCCGCCAAGAAATCCGTTCGCTCATTTGGTCTCCGTAAGTGGTCTCCGTAAGTCTTCTACGCTACGAAGCCCGATTGTTTCATTCCCCGAGCCGAAGGGAAAAGCAAAAGCGTGCTCGGGCGCCAAGGAGATGGACGAGGCCGAGGGTCGCTTTATTCGAGCGGTCTCCGCGCTAGCCGCGCGTGAACCATGCCCGTGAGCGAGCCCTGAAATCTGTGGGAGAAGGTGGTTTGGGCTCGGTGGCCGGTTTTGCTCGAGGCGGAAGGGCGCGTCGCGATGCGCCTCGGCGCGGGTACCAGGCCAACGCTCCCGCGGCGAGGACGGCGAGATACCAGGGGACGTCGCCGACGATCCCGTAGAAGGTCGTGGAGCGCATCCACGCGATGCGTTCGCGCAGCGCCTCTGTTTTGAAGGTCTCGGTGTGGGCGATGACGCGGCCCACCGGATCGACGAAGGCGCTGACGCCGCTGTTGGTCGACCGCACGAAGAAGCGGCGATGCTCGACCGCGCGAAACTTCGAGAGCGCGAGGTGGATCCAGGGTTCCGTCGTATCTCCAAACCAGGCGTCGTTCGTGAGATTGACGAGCAAGTCCGGGTTGCCCGCGTTGACGATCGAGTTGACGAAGCCGGGGATGATGTCTTCGTAGCAGATGAAGGTCGCGACCTGGTGGCGGCCGATCTGGAGCGGGAGGAGCGACTTGCCCGGGCTGAAGCGGCCCGAGTTCGGGCTCCACTCGTAGAGAATGGGGAAGGCCTCCCCGAACGGGAGGTACTCACCGAAGGCGAGCAAGAACTGCTTGTCGTAGCGGCCCACGACGTGACCGCGACGGCTCGTGGCGATGGCGGAGTTGAAGTAGACGTTGCCGCGCACGTCTTTCACGGGCCGCCGCAAGACGACGCCGAAGATCGCGGCGACGTCGAGGTCCCCCGAGATCTTGCGCGGGATGTCGGTGTCTTTGGTCGCCTCGTCGATGGCGGACATCACCGAGGTCTCGCTCCAGACGACGAGATCGAGCTTCTCGGGGTCGTCCTTCTTGAGCCGTTCGGTGAGCTTGATGTGCCGGCGTAGGCCTTCTTGCTTCTCCTGGCGCTTGGCGAAAAGGCTCATGTTCGCTTGCACGAGCCCGACGTCGGCGGGCTCGGCCGTTCGGATTCGCTCTTCGACCTGGCCGATGCGGACCGCCCCGTAAAGCGCGGAAGCCACGGGGGCGAGGGCGAGCGCAACCGTCGGCTTCCATCGCACGGCGCGCCGCTCGAGCCGTGAAAGGACGAGCTCGGCGATCGCGAGGTTGGCGGCGACGAGCGGGAGCGAGACGAGGATCGGCCCTCCGAGCTCGGCGAGCTGAATCAAGGCCGGGATCTGGTGAACCGTGGCGGCGTAGGTCCAAGGAAACAGCAGCGGGTAGATCTGCTCGCTCGCCGCGAACACCAACAGGAACGCCGGCGCCGTGGGCCAGCCGCGCTGCTCGGTCCGGGCGTACACCCAACCGAGCAGCGCGATGCGCCCGGCCTGGTAGGCACAGAGCAGAGCCATGAAGAGCACGCAGAGCGGCAGCGGGAAGCCGCTGAACGTCTCGAGCATCTCGAGCAGCCAGTAGAAGCCCAGCATGGTCATCGTGAATCCCGACAACCATCCGAAAAGTAGGGCGCGGCGGGGCGTCTGACCGCGCAAGGCGAGGATCAGTGGAACCAGTGCCACGAAGGCGAGGGGCCAGAGATCGATTCCTGGGAACGCGAGGAAGTAGAGGACGCCGGAGAGCACGGAGAGGGCCGCCGCGCCCTTGAACGGCAGAGAGAAACGGGGGCTCGCGTTGCGCATCGGGGGTCCCGGATTAGACTGAGTGGCGAGTGCTGGGAAGGCCTAGGCTGTCTCACCTCGGCAAAAAAGCGGCTCATCCTGGGCTCGAGCTTGCCCAATCACTCTCCCCCGACTCATAGTTC
>JAEZYO010000474.1 GCA_023419055.1 Pseudomonadota bacterium
GCTCAGGCTCGGCTGCGGGTGGCGGTCTCTCGGCCTTCCACCACGCCGCCGTCCGCGGTCATCGCCACGATCAAGCCCGCGTCCGCCATCAAGCTGATGAACGGCGTCTCGAAGCTCGGGTCGTGCCAGACCTGGTTCCAGCGCGGGTGCTCCACGGGGTCGCGCGTCCACAGCGCGCCGAGGCTCGCCACCCACTCGCGCCCGAGCATGTCGAGGCCCGCGGCCGTGAGATCGTACCCACCCTCCAGGGTGATCGCCGTCGCGCGATCCGCTTCCATGCGGAGCGCCACGCCGTGGCTGCCGGTGATCAGCGCGAGCTCGCGCTCGTAGGCGCTCGCGCCGGACACGAACGCGCGCACGCGCGGCGTGGGCACCAGGCGAGCGCTGTTCTCGACCGGGGAGTAGAGCGCGACGAAGCCGGCCCCGCTCGTCAGCCTGCCGCCCACGAGCCAGCGCAGATCGTCGAGGCGCACCAGCGTGGAGACGTGCTGCACCCCGTCGAGTACGATCGGCTCGAGCCAGCGCCGCGCCGACATGCAGTGCAGCGTGGGCGCGCGGTTCGGCGCCGTGCCCACGGCGACGAACATCGCGTCGAAGCGTCCGCTGCCCGCGGTGAAGCTGAGCTCGGGATCGTGCCAGCGCACGACGTCGACGACGCCGCGCGTGTTGCACACCGCGAGCAAGCCGCCCGCGCCGCCGATCAACCAGCCGCCCGCTTCATAGCGGTGGGTGAAGACGAGCGAGGGCGGCAAGTCGAGCGCCGACGCGTCGAGCCAGCGGTGCCCGTCCCAGAAGCGGGGCCCGCTCGCGGTGATCGCGAAGCAGTGCCCGTCGGTGTCCCAGGCCGCGCTCCGGACCGCGAAGTTGTCGCGCCGTTGCTGCTTCACGAGGAAGGACCAGCTTTCCGGCCGCGTGGCGCGGCGCAGGCCCAGGATGGCCGTGACCAGGCGGCGGCTCGAGTGCGGGGCCGAAGGCGTGTCCGTGAGCCAGGGCAAGAGCTCCTCCGCGAGGAGCTCGGCCGTGGGCGGGCGCTCGCTCGGGACCGGCGAGGTGGCGCGCGCGAGGATCTCGTCGATCGCCTCGCAGGCCTCGGGCCGCTCGGCGAGCTCCGGGCTCAAGAGCGGGCTGTCCGTGAGCTTGACGCGCTTGCGCGACATCATGATCTCGTAGGCCAGGACGGGGTTCGGCGCGTCGACGTAGTGGTGCCCCGTGAGCAGGAAGTAGAACACGCACGCGAGCGCGAACACGTCCGTGTAAGGACGGATCGGCGCCGCGCCAGGCACCACCTGCTCCGGCGTCGCGTAGCCGCTCGTCCCGACGCCCCAACCGGCGAAGGTGTGCGCGAGCCCCTCCGAGCGCGCCACGCCGAAATCGGAGATCTTGAAGATCTCCGTCTCGCCGAAGCCGCAGCACAGCACGTTGCCCGGCGTGAGATCTCGGTGGATGACGTCGACCGAGTGGATCGCGGTGAGCCCGGCCGAGAGGCAGCGGAGCGCGTGCGCGGCTCGCACCGGATCGAACGCGTACCCGGTCCGGTGCACCGAGTAGGTGACGCGATCCTCGAGAGTAGTGCCCTCGATCCCGCCGTGCACGTACTCCACGGCGATCCACGGCGTCAGGGTTTCTTCGAAAATGTACGTCGCGCCCGTGTCGACGAAGCGCACGACGAAGGGGCAGGGCGGGATGTGCTCGTTGAGGCGACCGAGCGCCACCGCCTCCTTGTGCGCGAAGATTTCCGCGGTGAGGCTCGCCTCCACCAGGCCCGGATTCACGAGCTTCACCACGACCACCGACTCACCCTCGGGAGAGCGCCGGGCCGCGAGGTACACGACCCCCATCGCACCTTCCCCGACGTGCCGGATCAGCCGGTAGTCGACGTTGGGCTGAACCTCCGACGGGAACATGCGTCCCCGCAGGGTGGAGAGCGGACCGCTTGTGGGGTCGTCCATCGAGCGCGCCTCAGCCAGATCCGGCAATACCAAGGAACACCTGAGCTTGGAAGCGCGAACGCGACGATCGAGAGGCGAGAGGCCCTAGCGCGTGATGACGGTGGCCTCGGCTGAGAGCCCGGCGCGGAGCGGCAAGTCGCGGGGCGCTTCGGTGAGCACGATGCGCACCGGAACGCGCTGCACCACCTTGACGAAGTTGCCGGACGCATTATCGGGCGGAAGCAGCGAGAAGCGCGCGCCGGTTCCGCCCGAGAGGCTCTCGACCACGCCGTGCAGTGAGCGGCCCGGGTACGCGTCCACGCTCACCTCCGCGGGCTTGCCAGGGGCGATGCCGGCGAGCTGGGTCTCCTTGAAGTTCGCGACCACGTACGCGCGATTCGGCACGAGCTCCGCGATCGGCTGGTTGGGCGCGAGGAGCTGCCCCGGGCGCGCGGTGAGGCGAGAAACCAGGCCGTCCGCCGCGGCCGTGACGCGCGTCTTCTGGACGTCGATTTCGGCCAGCGCGACGCGGGATTCCGCCGCCTTCACGTGCGCGCCCGCGAGCTCCGTGGCGGCGTGGGCCACCTCGAGCTGCGCGTCGACGGGGCTGCTCTGAGCGAGGCGGCCCTGCGCTTCCGCCACGCGGCTCTGGGCGACGCGCTTCATGTCCACGGCGGCGCTGAGCCCGGCCTTGGCTTGCGTGAGCGCGGCCTCGGCGGCGTCGGCGCTGAGCTTCGCGTTGTCGAGCTGCTCGCGCGGGATGGCGTCGTGCGAGAAGAGCTCCTCGGAGCGCCGGAGCTCGAGCGCTGCGCGCTTGGACTCCGCTTCTGCTCGAGCAACGGTCGCTTTCGCCGCGTCCACCTGCGAGTCGGCGCTCGACACGCCGAGCGCCGAGCCGGAGACGGCGGCCTTCGCGGTGCTCAGGTTGCCCGACGCGCTCGCCGAGACGATCTGCTCCTGAGCGCGCGCGGAGCGGAGCTCGGCGTTCGCGGTCGCGAGCTCGGCCTTGGCCTGATCGAGCTTGGCGCGGAGCTCCTGATCGTCGATCTCGAGCACCACGTCGCCCTGCTTGACGAGCTGGTTGTCCTTGACCAGCACGCGCGCCACGCGTCCGCCGACCTGGGGCGCCACCGCGACCACGTCGGCCTCGATCTGCGCGTCGTCGGTCGACTCCTTGCCCTGCGCGAGCAGCGCGTGGACGCCGAAGCCTCCGCCGAGGAGCGCCACGAGCGCGCCCACGATCACGAGCGGGCGCTTGCCCTTCGGCTTCGGGGCCTCGGGTTCGGCCCGGGCGGAGTCCGCCGCGCCGTTCGTCACGCGGAGGTTGGATTCGAGTTTGTTTGCTTCGAGTTGTGCGCTTGCCACGTTCAAACCTCGACGTGTGTGTCGACCTTCGCTGCGCTCGGGTTGCCCTTGAGGAAGAAGAGCAGCGGGATGACGCAGAGAAACAGGAGTCCGCAGATCAGGAAGACGTGATCGAACGCGAGCACGGCGCCTTGCTGCGCCACGCTGCCGGAGAGGGAGCGGAGCGCGAGCTCTCGCGCGCTCTCGCTATCCATCCCCCGCGAGACGAAGCCCTGCTGCAGGGCGGAGAGGCGAGCGAACGTCTCCGGGTTCACCTCGGAGAGGTGCGCGGCCACGCTGGCGCGCGACGTCACCTGGTGGTTCGAGAGCAGGGTGGCGAAGACGGCGAGCCCGATCGCGCCGCCGATCTGGCGGATCAGCGAGTTTAGCCCCGTCGCGTCGGCGATGCGCGTCCGCGGCACGTGCGCGAGCGCGAGCGTGGTGAGCGGCACGAACAGGCAGGCGAAGCCGACGCCCTGGAAGGCGAGCGCCTGCACCACGTCGGCGGTGCTCGAGGCGAGCGTCAGGTGGCTCATGTCGTAGCCGCCGTACGCGACCAGCAAGATGCCGCCGAAGATCAGCAGCCGCGGGGAAACCTTCGTGTACAGCCGCCCCACGATCGGAACCGCCACCATCATCACGAGCG
>JAEZYO010000519.1 GCA_023419055.1 Pseudomonadota bacterium
GGTGAGCGGCGCGCTGAAGCCGGGCTTCGACGAGCGCCTCTTGCCCTTCGTGGTGCCGCTCCTCGGCAATGACGCTCTCGCCAAATCCTGCTCGGAAGCGCTGAGCTCCGTCGCCTCACGGCACGTCGGCGCGCTCGCCGACTCCCTGCTCTCTCCCCGAGTCCCGCTCTCGGTGCGTCGCCGTCTGCCGCGAGTGCTCCAGGGTGTGGACGACGAGCGCGCTCGGAGCGCGCTCGGCGCGGCGTTCGACGCGGAAGAGGTCGAGCTCCGCTACCGCTCGGCGCTCGCGCTCCGCAGCTCGTTCGAACAGTTCGGCGGCAACGTGCCCCGAGCGAGGTTAATCGAGGCCGCTCGAAAAGAGCTCGCGCTGGCCAAAGCCTCCGGCCGGCCCTGGTTCGACCGCGCCCCCAACGCCGATTTCGGCGGCAGCGCAACGCACTCGCTGAAGTACGTGTTCGGGCTGCTCTCGCTCATCGCCGATCGCGAGTCCACCGAGCTTGCGCTGACGGCGCTCCTCCGCGGCAACCAGAAGCTCAAGGGGACCGCGCTCGAGTACCTCGACAATGTCCTCCCCTCTCCGCTCAGGGAAGAACTGCTGCTCGCGCTCGGCGTACGCCAGGAGCCTTCACGCACCGCCCAGCGGCCGCGCGAAGTGCTGGTGGACGAGCTGAAACGATCGCTCGACGGCGTACCACTCGCGGAAGTGACAGGAACCCTGACACCTCCCGCCGACTGAAAATGCTAGCGTCGCCGCCGTCGATGCCAGCCTTCCGCCCGAAAGCTCTGACCTGCGCGCTCGCCTCGGCACTCTGGTGCGAATCGCTCGCGGCACAAGAAGCGGTGCCGCCGCCAGAAGCGCCGGCCGCGCCAGAAGAAGCAGCGCCGAGCACGCCGCCAGAGGCGGGCTCCCCCAGCGAGCCGCTTCCCCCGCCCGAGCTTCGCACCGGTGAGCGGCCGGTCCCCGACTACGACGGCCGTGGCACGGCGCACGATCGCAGCGGCAGCCCCTTGCTGTGGGTGCCGCGCGTCGTGCTCTTTCCACTCTACCTCGTGAGTGAGTACGTCGTGCGGCGGCCGCTCGGGTGGGCGACGGTACAGGCAGAGCGCAGCAACCTCGCGAACCTGTTGGTCGATTGGTTCACGTTCGGCCCCGACAGGCAGGCCGGCATCGTTCCGACGGCGCTCATCGACTTCGGCTTCCAGCCGAGCGTCGGTGTCTACTTCTTCTGGGATCGCGCGTTCGCGGACGCGAATCAGATCCGGGTTCACGCCGCCATGTGGGGCACTGATTGGCTACGCCTCACCGTGACCGATCGCGTCGAGATCGCTCCGGACACGAAGCTCGCGGTGCGCGCGGTCGGTTCGAGGCGCCCGGATTGGCTCTTCTACGGGCTCGGGCCGCGCTCGAGCTCCGACGACGAGGCGCGCTACACCTCGGCTTCTTGGGACGGCGAGTTGACGCTCGACCGCGAGGGCTGGCGCTCGAGCCATTTCAAGAGCTACCTCGGCGTCCGTCACGTCGCGTTCGCGGGCTCGGGCTGCTGCGGCGAGCCGAGCGTCGACAGTCAGGTCGCGCGCGGCGTGTACCCGGAGCCGCCCGGCCTCGCGGAGGGCTACACCATCCTGCGCCAGGGTCTCATCGGCGAGTTCGACACCCGGGAGCCCGCGCCCGCCCCGGGACACGGCGTTCGAATCGCAGGGATGGTCGAGCAAGCGGTGCGCACCGACGACGACGAGCCTCGTACCTGGTTGCGCTACGGGGCTCGCATCGGCGGCTTCCTCGATTTGAACCAATACAACCGCGTGGTCGGGCTCTCCGTGGGCGCCGCGTTCGCCGATCCGTTGACCGGGGACGGCGAGATCCCGTTCACCGAGCAGATCTCGCTCGGAGGCAACGAGCCGTTGCGCGGCTTCGTCGAAGGCCGGCTCATCGATCGCAGCGCGATCGCCGCTCGGCTCGACTACCAGTGGCCCGTCTGGACCTTCCTCGACGGCACCATCAACGCCGAGGCAGGGAACGTCTTCGGGGAGCACCTCGAAGACTTCGACCCCGGCCTCTTGCGGCTCTCCTTCGGGCTCGGCGTGCGCTCGAGCGGGCGCCGCGATCATCCGTTCGAGTTCTTGATTGGCACCGCGACTCGACCCATCGACGAAGGGACGGAGCTCGACTCCTTCCGCCTCGTGTTCGGAGCGACCAATGGCTTCTAAATCAGGCTTTGCCCGCGCCGTCCTCGGCGCGCTCGTCGCCCTCGGGCTCGCCGGCTGTGGCTCGGCGCCGCCGCGCTTCCCGCAGGGGCGAGCCGTGATCTGGAAGGATGACGACACGCGCCCGTACGTGACCCCGTGCAAGCCCGATCCGGAGGAACCCGGTCATCGGCTCTGCGCTCCGGAGACGTATGTCTCGCCGTTCGCCTGGGACGCCGCGGACAACACCGTCTTTCTTCCGCTCTCCCGCGCGCTCTCCGTGCCGCCGTCGCTCGAAGCGGTGAACGTGAACGCGCTCGACGAGGTGCCCGACTCGAGCTGGTTCGAGAACCGGCTCGGGCGCCACGGGATGACGCTCGACGAGATCGCGCTCGGCCCCTGCTCGGGCGGCAAGGTGCTCGACGAGAACGAGCACGAGAGCACCTGGCTCATCGATCAAGGCAAGCCGAACGGCGCGAACCCGGGCTTCCGGGTGCGCACGGACGCGGGCAAATTCATGCTCAAGTCCGACATCCTGAGCGAGCCCGAGCGCGCGACGGCCGCCGCGGCGATCGCGACCCGCATCTACTGGGCCTTCGGCTTCTTCTCGCCCTGCGACAGCGTCGTCTACTTCAATCCCTCGCGCCTCACGCTCAAGCCAGGGCTCAAGGTGACCGACAACAGCGGGGTATCGAAGCCGTTCGACTCCACGGCGCTCGCCAAGCTGCTCGAAAACGCCGCCCGCCGCGGAGAGCGAGTGCGCATGTCGTCCTCGCGCTGGCTCTCCGGGCGAGCCATCGGCCCCTTCACGTACAGCGGCGTGCGCGAAGACGATCCGAACGACGTGATCGCGCACGAGCACCGGCGTGAGCTCCGCGCCTCGCGCCTGGTCGCGGCCTGGCTCAATCACTTCGATTCACGCGAGCAGAACTCGATGAACGTCTGGATGCCCGTGAACGCGGCGGATTCGGACTCCACCCCGGGGCATATCCGACACTACCTGCTCGATTTCGGCGACTGCTTCGGCAGCCAGTGGGACTGGGACGGCATCTCGCGCAGGCTCGGCCACGCCAACTACCTGGATTTCCCTTACCTCGCCGAGGACTTCATCACCTTCGGCGTCCAGCAGAGGCCCTGGGACACGGCGCGCATCACGCCCGGAGTCGAGATCTTCTCGTACTTCAGCGCTCGTGACTTCGCGCCGGAAGCCTGGCGCGGCGGCTACCCGAACCCCGCCTTCGCCGAGATGACCGAGCGGGACGGCGCGTGGGCGGCGCGCATCATCGCGCGCTTCTCGCGCGAGCACCTGCGCCGCATCGTCGAAGCCGGGAACCTCACGAAGCCGCTCCACTCGTCGTTCTTGCTCGAGACCCTGATCGCGCGACAAGAAGCGATCCTGCGGCGCTACTTCCGGGAGCTCTCACCGCTCGCCGACGTGGAGGTCACGGGGTCGAAGCTCTGCGCGACCGATCTGGCGCGGAGCTCGTCGGCCTTCCTCGGACATCGCTTCGAGTACCGCGCTCGTCGCTTCGTCGGTGAATCGATGAAGGAGGAGGCGCCGCTCCGCCCTGTTCCGGATCGGGAGCTCGGTCGGCTCTGCATCGACTTGCCGCGCATCGACGCGGGCAACGAGCCTCCGGGTTCGCCCGATCGCTACACGGTGATCGACATCTCGAACGGTCAGGCGAAAGGTCCGCTCCGCGTGCACCTCTACGACCTCGGAGCGAAGGGCATCGAGCTCGCCGGGCTCGAGCGCCCGGAGGACGACGATCCCCCCGAGTTCTGAGCCTACGCAGCCTCGGCCTGCGCGGGCTCCGCTTGCGCGACGAAGCGGCGGTTCTCCCGCAGGATCGCGACGGCGAGCCCGAGCCAGATCACGACCAGGATCACGTTCGAGGCAGCGAAGGCGCGCGTCCCCCAGGCGAAGCTGGTCCCGGCGAAGACGAGGAGCGCCGAGCTCACGTCGCCCATCCGCACGAAGAAGGTGTCGACCGCCTGCTTCGCCTTGTACTTCATGGCCTCGCTGGTCGGGAGCCAGAGCATCTGGCGCACCGTGTTGTTGAGCGAGTAGTCGGTCGCGTTCTCGGCGATCTTTCCGTAACGGAGCGCCGAAAGCACCGGAAGCGCGAGCACCAGGAAAGAGTTCCCGAGCACGATCGCGGGCAGGACCAGGAACGCGACCGTGAAGCCGAAGTACTTCACCACGCGTGAGACCACGAACGACTGCAGGAGCACGCCGAGCACGTTCACGTAGAAGAAGAGGTCTCCGAAGAAGGACCCGACGTACGCCTTCCGAGCCTCGTCCGAGAGCCCGAGCCGCACGGCTTCGTCCTGCACGAGGCGGCTCAGCATGAACTCCCCGTTCGTGTTGACCCAGCTGAAGATCAGGGAGAACGCCGCCAGCAGCACCAGGTAGCGGTGCTTGAAGACGAGCGTGAAGGCGCCGCTCGGGTCGGGCTTCGTAGCCTTGGCTTCCGCCCGCTTTCCGAGGTCACCGCGGAGCCGCTCGGTCAGGTAAAAGAG
>JAEZYO010000907.1 GCA_023419055.1 Pseudomonadota bacterium
GGTCGCCTACGTGCTCCGCAAGGCGATGCAGGGCGCCGAGTTGCTCGCCGAAGAGCCGCCCCGCTCGCGGGTGCTCACGCCGTCGACCGAGCTCATCGGTGATTCGGAGCCGATGCGGGAGCTCAACCGCACGCTGCGCCGCGCGGCGAACGGCGTCGCCACCGTGCTCGTGCGAGGGGAGAGCGGGACCGGCAAGGAGCTCGTCGCGCGCCTGGTCCACGAGCTCTCACCCCGCAGCACCGGGCCATTCGTGAAGGTGCACTGCGCCGCCTTGCCCGATCAGCTGCTCGAGAGCGAGCTGTTCGGCTACGAGCGGGGCGCGTTCACCGGAGCGGCAGCGCGCAAGCCGGGTCGCGTCGAGCTCGCCCAGGGCGGCACTCTATTCCTCGACGAGATTGGCGACATCAGCCCGGCGACGCAGGTGAAGCTCCTCCGCGTGCTGCAGGAGCGCGCGTACGAGCGGCTCGGTGGGACGGAGACGCTGAACGCCGACGTGCGGTTCGTCACCGCGACGCATCGAAATCTCGAGAGCATGGTGAGCGAGGGGAAGTTTCGAGAAGATCTCTTCTATCGCCTGAACGTGGTGACGCTGTGGGTGCCGCCGCTCCGCGCGCGCGCGAACGACATCGAAGCGTTGGCGCTGCACTTCTGTCAGACCGTCGCCGCTCAAAACGGGCGCCGGCCGGTGACCTTCGACGTCGAGGCCCTCGCCCTGCTCAAGGCCCAACCCTGGCCAGGGAACGTCCGTCAGCTCGAGAATTTCATCGAGCGGCTCGTGGTGCTCGCGAGCGGTCCGCGCCTCTCCGCCGCCGACGTGAAGGGCGCGCTCGGCCAGAAGGGGGGACCGCTCGGCTTCGCGGAGGCTTCCGGGCTCTCTCCCAAGGTCGACCTGGACTCGAGCGCTCTCGACCTCGAACACGCGCTCAGGAAGGCGGAAAAGAGCGCGATCGAGCGCGCCCTCCGGAACGCGTCCGGGAACAAGAACGTGGCGGCGCGGCTGCTCGGGATCAGCCGGCGGAGCCTGTACTACAAGCTCGAAGAGCACGGTCTCAAGTAGGGCTGCCCGCATGGGTCGGCCCGTGCTAGAGGGGGCGCCCGATGCAGCTCCTCCTCGATGCCGAAGGCGCGGCGCGCGGGCTCCGGCGCATGGCCGGCGAGATCATCGAACGTCACCGCGGAGCCCAGGGCCTCGTGCTCGTCGGGATCCGGCGAGGCGGCGTGCCCGTCGCGCGCGAGCTCGCGCGCTGGATCCGCGAGCTCGAAGGCGACGAGGTCCCGATCGGCAGCGTCGACATCACGCTTTATCGCGACGACGCCGCGACCGCGCTCCCGAATCCGCGCATCGGTCCGAGCGAAATTCCGGTCTCGATCACCGGGAAGAACGTGATCTTGACGGATGACGTGCTCTACACCGGGCGCACCGTGCGCGCGGCGCTCGATGCGCTCCTCGACTACGGGCGCCCCAAGCGCGTCGAGCTCGCGGTCCTGATCGATCGAGGCGCGCCCGAGCTCCCGATCTTCGCGAGCTACGTCGGTAAGGGCGTCGAGCTCGACGAGCACCTGCGCGTGGACGTGACCGACGCATCGTCCGGGATGGTCGTCTACGCGCAACCTGTCGGAGCGCCCTCCATTCCGCCGAGCCAACCATGACCGTGCCCCGCCTGCGCCATCTCCTCGGAATCCGTGACCTCGAGCGCGACGTCGCGCTCTCGCTCCTGACCTCCGCCGAGGCGTTCTACGAAGTGAGCCGGCGCCCCGTGCGGAAGGTGCCCACGCTGCGAGGCAAGACGATCATCAACTGCTTCTACGAGGCCTCCACGCGCACGCGCACCAGCTTCGAGCTCGCGGGCAAGCGGCTCTCGGCGGACGTCGTGAACATCGGCGGTTCTTCGTCCAGCACCAGCAAGGGTGAGACGCTGCGGGACACGGTGATGACGCTCGACGCGATGCACGCGGACGTGCTCGTGCTCCGGCACGCGGCTTCGGGTGCGCCCCACTACGTCGCCGCGCACGCGCGCGCGGCGGTCGTGAACGCGGGTGACGGCATGCACGAGCACCCGACCCAGGCGCTGCTCGACGCGTTCACGATTCGGAAGCAGCGCGGCAAGGATCTCAGCGGCGCCGTGGTGGCGATTTGCGGAGACATCGCGCACAGCCGCGTAGCGCGCTCGAACGCGCTCCTGCTCTCGCTGCTCGGCGCGGAGGTCAGGCTGTCCGGGCCCCGCACGCTCCTACCGCATCGCGACGAAGGGCTCGGCTGCAAGACGTTCGAGCGGCTCGAGCCGGCGCTCGAAGGCGCGGACGTCGTCATGATGCTGCGTATCCAGAAGGAGCGCCTGAACAGCGCCCTGCTCCCCACGTTGCGCGAGTACTCGCGCGAGTTCGGGCTCACGCGCAAGCGTCTCGCGCTCGCCAAACCGGACGCGCTGGTGATGCATCCGGGACCCATGAACCGCGGGGTCGAGATCGCCGAGGACGTCGCTGACGGCCCTCAGAGCATGGTGTTGAACCAGGTCGAGGCGGGCGTCGCCGTGCGGATGGCGGTGCTGTATCACGCCGCGAGCGAGCCCGGTGCCTCGCTAGAGGCCTAGGTCCTTGTTCTTCTTCCCGCCCTTGCCCTTCTTGCCAGGTGCCTGAGGCGTCGGCTTCGTGGGCGTGACGGGCGTCGGAGCCGCCTTGGGCGCCGCTGGTGCGGGCGGCGAGGGCGGGGGAGCTGCGCTCGGAGCCGCGGGGGCGGCCGGTTCCGGTGCCGGCGTGGTGGCCTCGGCCGACGAGCTCGGAGCCGCGGCCGGGGCGGCCGCGGGCACCTCCGAAGGGGCAGCAAGCGCAGCTGCGGAAGAGGCGAGGCTCGCCCCCTGCTCCTCATCCTTCTGATCCGGAGCTGGGGCGCGCGCAGTCGCGGCAGCGACGGCCGCTAGTGGTTCCGGTGACGCGGCGCGAGGCGACGATGAGGGCGGTGAGACCGCTCCTTCGGAATCGCTCGGGGACGCTAAGGTGCCGGTCGGCGGAGCGACGGCGACTGCGGGGCTCGAGGCCGTCGCGCTGCTCGCCGTCTCCTCGTTCGAAGAGCGCGACAACCAAAACGCCGCGGCGGCGCCGCTCACGACGAGGAGCGCCGCAACCGCGGCGAGCACGGGCGCCATCCGTTTCCGCGGCGGCGGCGGCGCCTGACCGGGGGTCGACGCCGTCATGGGCACCGCCGAGTTGAAGCCGGCGGCGTGGGGGTAGCTCGCGGGCGGGGGCGGAGCCGCAGCGCCGTAGGCGTTCGCAGGCCCTGAATACGGCAGGCTTGCGGGCGGCAGAGCGGAGCCGGGCGCCAAGGTGGAGCCGAAGGCGGGGGCCGTCCCCGGGGGTACCGTGGTGCCGTATGGCGGAGCCGTGCCCGGCGCCAGCGTGGTCCCGAGGGGTGGAGCGTTGCCGGGTGGCAGCGTGGTGGAGAGCCCGCCAGCGGCCCCGTACGCGGAGAGAGGCACCGTCGCGCGCTGCGAGGTCGGGCTGTTTTCGAAAGGCTTCGGTATCGAGGGCACCGTGCGATCGGCGCGCGTCGCTTCTTCGCGCGCGCTAAAGCGCGAGTTCGCGTAGCTCGGCGCCTGCCCGGCGCGCACCGCGCGAAGATCGGCTTGCATGGTGCGCGCGTCGGGGTAGCGGGCGTCACGGGAGAACGCGAGAGCGAGATCGATCACGGCGCAGAGCCCGTCGGGCGTATCGGGCGCGATGCTCTTCAGCGGAGGCGCCGGGCGTGAAGCCATCGCCATCAAGAGCTCCGCCTCGCTGTTCGCTTCGTGGACCTTGCGACCCGATAGGATGCGGAACATCGTCGCGCCGAGCGCGAAGAGGTCCACGCGCCCGTCGATCTCGTTGCGCCGGCCGAGCGCCTGCTCCGGCGCCATGTACGGCAGTGTTCCGAGCGCGAGACCGGTGCGGGTCTTGTGGTCCCCCTGCATGCCGTCGAGCAGCCGCGCCAGCCCGAAGTCGAGGATCTTGATGCGACCTTCGGTGGTCACGAAGAGGTTGTCGGGCTTGAGATCGCGATGAACGACGCCCTTCTCGTGAGCGACGATGAGCACGTCGAGGATTTGATC
>JAEZYO010000611.1 GCA_023419055.1 Pseudomonadota bacterium
GCCCCGCCTTGAGCTCGCGCACGAGCTGCCAGGCGTTCAGCGCGTCGAGGAAGTTGATCATCGAGGGCGTGCCGTTCAGCAGCTCGACGGGGGCCTTGCTCGGATCGACGGGCTCGACCGAAGCGTACTTTTGTTGGGGATTCGTGCCGTATTTCAGCAGCATGGGCCTGTTCCGAAAAGCGCGCGGACCATGGCACGACGAGGGCCGCGCGGCTATAGGGTGTGCGTGCCTAGTCCGATCGAGCTTGTCACCGAAAGCTTCGCGCGCCGCAGAGACCTGGTCGGCGCCGAGCGTGACGCGGGGTGTCGTCTTTTCAACGGGTACACGGAGGGCGTCGCCGGCCTCGTCGTGGAGCTTTACGGCGAAACCCTGGTCGTCAGCTCCAAGGCCTCCTCGGAAAGCGACGAAGCCGTCGCGCCGGGCGAGCTCGTGGAGGCGGCGCGCGGTCTCGTGCCTCGGCTCCGCGCGGCGCTCTGGAAATTCCGTAGCAGCCTGGACCCCGAGCTCCAACACGGCAAGATCTACCTCGGCAGCGCCGGGGATCTCGCCCGGAGCGTTCGGGAGCACGGCGTTCGCTACTCCCTCGAGCTCCGCCGCGACCGCGACACGAGCTTCTTCCTCGACACGCGCGAGCTCCGCCGCTTTCTCCACGCCGAGCTCTCGGGCAAGCGGGTGTTGAACGCGTTCGCCTACACCGGCAGCTTGGGGGTGGCTGCGGCGGCCGGTGGCGCGCGCGAGGTGATCCACCTCGACCGCAACAAGGCCGTGTTGAACGTGGCGAAGAACTCCTACACCTTGAATGGGCTCGCGATCCAGCGCTCGCATTTTCGCGCCCAGGACTTCTTCTTCGCTACCGCGGAGCTTCGACGGCGTGAGGAGCTCTTCGACTGCGTGATCGTCGATCCGCCGTTTTTCTCGAGCTCCGCTCAAGGCCGAGTGGACCTGGTCGCGGAGTCGGCGCGGCTCTTGAACAAGGCGCGGCCGCTCGTCGGTGACGGCGGCCTGCTGGTCGCCGTCAACAACGCGCTCTTCGTTTCCGGAGAGGCGTATCGAGGGGTGCTCGATGAGCTCGGCCGCGACGGCTACGTCGAGCTCGAACGCACCATCCCGGTGCCGAAGGACGTGATAGGGCTCGGGGGCTCCGCGGCCTGGCCCGCCGATCCGGCTCCCTTCGACTACCCGACCAAGATCGCCGTTTTGCGCGTCCGCCGTAAAGACGGGAGAACGGCGTGACCCGAGCGCCCGTAGAGGCGTTGTTCGAGGACGAGGCGATCCTCGCCGTGAACAAGCCCGAAGGAATAGCGAGCATCCCCGAGCGCGATCTCTCGGTCCCGAGCGTCCGGCGCGTGCTGGAAGAGGAGCGGGGGGCGAGCCTGTTCGTGGTGCACCGCTTGGACAAAGAGGTCTCCGGAGTCCTCCTCTTCGCGAAGACGCCGGCCGCGCACCGTGAGCTCTCGCTCGCTTTCGAGCAACGACGCGTGGACAAGCGCTACGTCGCGGTCATGCACGGGCGCGTGGAGCGGGACGACCTCGTCATCGACGCGCCGCTGCGTGAGTACGGCTCGGGGCGGATGGGCGTCGACCCGCGTGGCAAAGCCTCGCTCACGCGCGTCGTCGTGCTCGAGCGCGCGGAGCGCTGCACGTTGGTCGAGGTTCGCCCCGAGACCGGTCGGCGGCATCAAATCAGGGCCCATCTCTACGCGGAGGGCCACCCGCTCGTCGGCGATACGCGCTACGGGGACGCTCCGAGCCCGGACGAGCCTCGGCTCATGCTCCACGCTTTTCGGCTCGGGCTCCCGCCGCTCTCTTTTTCGGCGCCGCCTTCGATCGGCGCACCTTTCGGGGAGACCTTCCTACGGGAGCTTTCGAGGCTCGGCCTGCAGCCCCCGCGACAGTAGCCTCGAGCACGACACCGTCGAACGCCGCGAGCAGCGCGCGGAGGGTTTGCTCCTCACCCTGGACGGAGAGCTCCCCGCGCTCGATCGCTCGGCTCGCCGGCGCTCCCGTGAACAAGAGCGCTCGAAAGGCGGTGAGGCTGCCGGATAGCTTCACGTCGGGCAACGTCGCGGCGCGCTCCCGGACGGCGAGGTAGTTCGAGGTGAAGGTGAGCTCGAAGCGTCGCTCGTCGATCGCGAACTCCGAAACGAGCGAGAGCCCGCCCCGATAGCGGCGCTTGAGCGAGATCATCGCCCAGCCGATATCCATGTGATCCTCCGCGGTCGGAGTCGTCAGGAAGCGGCCGCCCCAACGCGCAAGCTCCATCACCGCGGGCTCGAGCGCAGCCCCGAGCTCGCTCAGCGCGTAGGCTTCACGCGAGGAGCCATCCCGAGCGACGCGCTCGATCAAGCCGAGCTCTTCCATCTCCTTCAAGCGCTTGGCGAGCAAGTTCGTGGTGATGCCGGGCAAGCCTTCCAAGAGCTCCCCGTAACGCCGCGGCCCGAGCAAGAGGTTCCGGATCACGAGCAGGGTCCAACGTTCGCCCACTCGATCGAGGGCACGGGCCAGGCCGCAAAATTGATGGTAGCTGCGACGTTCCGCCATTCCTTGACTTTATGATAGTGCATACTAATAGAAACTAAAGCAAGGGAGGGCGCTCATGACGCCTCAGGCTTCGCTCCTGGTTTCGCTCGGAATTCTCGTGATCGCGCTGGTGATGGCCGTGCTGTTCGTGGTGGGAAATGGCGTCGCTGCCCGCCGCTCCGGCGAGGCTCCCGGCCCCGTGCTCTCGAAGGTCGCGCTCGGAGTGGTCGCTTGGCTCGGCTTCTCGGCAGCCCTCGCGCTCTCCGGAATCTTGTCGCGTTGGGATCTGCGCCCTCCGCCCATGGCCGTCATCTTCATCGGGACCATCTCGCTCGGTATCGGCTTCGGGGTCTCCAGGTGGTGTCTGCGGCTTTCGAGAGGGCTCCCGCTCTTCGTGCTCGTCCTCGCGCAAGGCTTTCGCTTTCCGCTCGAGCTCGTCATGCACCAGGCCGCGCTCGAAGGCGTGATGCCGATTCAGATGTCGTTCTCGGGCTACAACTTCGACATCTTGACCGGCATCTCGGCGATCGTAATAGCCCTTCTCGCCGCGCGAGGTAGGGCGCCCCGCTGGCTGCTCTTCGCCTGGAGCGCGTACGGCCTTTCGTGCCTCGCGATCATCGCCGTGATCGCGCTCGCGGCCATGCCGCTCATTCACGCGTTCGGCACCGCGCCCCAGGCGCTCAACACCTGGGTAGCGTACTTTCCCTTCGTCTGGCTGCCGGCGTCGCTCGTGACCATCGCCATCGCCGGGCACATCGTCGTGCTGCGGAAGCTGCTCTCCGAGGCTCCGCGTCCTCGCGTCAGCTCTTCCGCGCTGAAAGGCGCGTGACCACTCGCTCGTACTCGTCTCGCATGGCGGAGCCGATCGCGCGGAGCGCGGGCTCGAGCGCGGAGCCGCGACGCCACACGAGCGCCAGGGTCCGCCCGGGCTCGGGAGCCGAGAACCTGCGGATGGCGAGGCGCCCGGCGCGATTTTCCGTGCCGAGCGCGATCGTCGGCAGGAGCGTGACGCCGGCGCCCGCGAGCACCATCTGAGTCAGCGTGCCGAGGCTCGTGGCGCGAAACTCGAGCTCTTCGCTCTTGGCTTGCGTGCACACCGAGAGCACCTGGTCCCGGAAGCAGTGTCCGTCGTCGAGCAACAAGACCGGCGCTCCCTCCAGATCGGAGGGCGCGAGCTTGCCCTTGCTTTTGGCGAGCGGGTGCTCGGGTGGAGCGGCGAGCACGAAGGCGTCGGTCCCGACGACCTCGTGCTCGAGATCGCCGATCTGCGCTTCCAGCGCCAAGAGGGCCCCGTCGAGCTCCCCCGAGTCGAGGTCGGCCGTGAGCTTGCTGGTCTTGTCCTCCACCCAGAGGAGTGTTGCGTGCGGAAACTTCCGACGCAGAGGACGGGTCAGCTCCGGCAAGAGGTACGGCGCGATCGTCGGGATGACCCCGAGGCGCAGCCGGCCACGCAGCGGGTCCTTGTGTCGGGCGGCCGCTTCGATCAGATCCGTGCCGTCGATCAGGATGCGTTTCGCGCGTGTGACGATCTCCTGGCCGGTCGGCGTGACGAGGACCTTGCGCCGGTCACGATCGAAGACGCGCACGCCGATTGCGGCCTCGAGCTCGGCCACCTGCGCAGAAAGCGTCGGCTGTGACACGCGGCACAGTTCCGCCGCACGCCGGAAACTGCGTGCGTCTGCCACGGCGACGACGTACTGGAGTTGCCGCAACGTCACCGGCAGCGGTCGAAAGTTCATGATAGGTAAGTTCTATCACAACGCGTAGAACAATCTATTGGAGCGATGAGGGCGGAAGCTCCAGCATGTGAGGACCGGGGCCGATGGCGGAACGAGCACAAGGAGAAATCAGCATGTACCAAAGCCCTAGCCGGCTGCCCGAAGCAGCCCGCAAGCAGATCATCGAGACGCTGAACGAGCGCCTGGCCGACGGCCTCGACCTCCACAGCCAGATCAAGGTCGCCCACTGGAACATCAAGGGCCCACAATTCCCGGCCCTCCACCCGTTGTTCGAGACCTTCGCGGTCAGCCTGGCGAACCACAACGACTCGATCGCCGAGCGCGCCGTCACCCTCGGAGGCAAGGCGTACGGCACGGTTCGCCACGTCGGCAAGGCGTCCAAGCTCCCCGACTATCCGCAGGAGACCACGCGAGACGTCGAACACGTGAAGCTCCTCGCCGATCGCATCGAAGCGTACCTCGACGGCCTCAAGGCGTCGCGTGGCGTGGCAGAAAAGTCAGGTGATACGGATACGGTCGACCTCCTGACTCAAATCATCACCGAATTCGAGAAGCACGACTGGTTCCTGCGCGCGTCGCAGGAGAGCTGAAGGCGGGGCGGCTCGAGGAAGGAGTGGTGACGGCGCTGACCGGGAGCTAAACTCCCGGAAGCGATGGATACCGCCGCCGTCAGTCGCTTCCTCGAGCTCGTCGCCCGAGAGCTCCGCGCAGAAGACGTCTACCTCCGCGTCGGGGGGCATCCTTCGACCGACCCTACCGAGGTGTGCGTCGAGATCAGCGGCTCCGCGTGGCTCGTCGCGACGTTCAAGGAGCCGCTTTCGGAGCGCGCAACGGTCGAGGCTCGGCTGGCGGCTCTCTGCAGCACCTTTCAGTCCACCGTGAACGGCGCGCTCGCGAGCGTGCCGTTCAGCGGCACGTCTTCGGACTTGATTCGCCAGCGCCTCGATCAGGAGCTCGGGGCGCTTTCGGAGCGTGCGGGCGCCGCGCGCGCTGCCGTATTCGACTTCGACTCACCCATGATCTGGGGGGCTTCGCTCGTCAGTGGTGAACAGGCCGAGCGCGCGAATCAGCTGCTCGAACGGGCGGTGAACGAGCTCCGCGACGGTCGGACGGACGAGCTCCGCAAGCACTACGGACAGACGCTCCGCCTGAGGCTCGAGGGCGGGCTAGAAGTGCTGGCTCGGCCCTTCGCCAGCATTTATGTGCTGGCACTGTTTTTCGAAAATCCGGTCTCCGAACCCATCGCGGTCGGCGCCATCCTGCACGCGGCGCATTCGATAGAGCGCCTGGTCCTTTCGCTTCCTCCCATCGATCCCGATCCGGGAGCGAAGGTGATCAAGCTCTTTCAGTGACGCCGCGATGCTGCAACAGCGCGCGGGCGAGTTCGAGGAGGGGAGAACGTTTCCATGAGGGCGGATCTCGGCGCTACTTGAGCAATCGATCCTAACCGCTCGAGATTGCTCGACCTTCGCCGAATGCGCGTCCTTCCTCGGCCGCTGGATTCAATCCAGGCTGCGCACGAGGGTTGGTGGCGCGCGGCCGCCGGGCTAACCGATGAGTATGGCATCGTTCGACTCCGAGCGCGGAGCTTACGTGGTTCGCATCGTTTACGACGGCCCTGGTATGGCGGGTAAGACGACGAACTTGAAGAGGATCTGCGAGCTCGTTCCCTCCAATCGCCGGAGCGAGATGGTGACGCCGGCCGAGCTCAAGGGGCGCACCATGTTCTTCGATTGGCTCGAGGTGCAGGGGCCGAAGAGGAAGGGGACCTCGCTCGTGCTGCAGCTCATCACGGTGCCAGGACAAATCGAGCGCAACTACCGCCGGCGCCCGCTCGTGGAGATGGCGGACGTGGTCGTGTTCGTCGGAGATTCGACGCCCGAGGGTTTGCCGGACACGCTCCGCACTTTCGCGCGCCTCAAGGTTTCGATGCGCAAGCGCAAGACGCCGGTGCCGCTGATCATTCAGGCGAACAAGCAAGACGCGGCCGGTGCGCTCGCGCCCGATCGCTTGCGCCGACGCCTCAAGCTCGACAGCGACACGCCGGTGCTCGCGGCGGCTGCCGTGAGCGGCACGGGCGTGCGTGAGACGCTCTCTCTCGCCACGCGGCTCGGCGTCGGCACCGTCGGGGAGGATGCGATCCTGCAACCGCTCCAGCAAGCCTTCGCGGACGCCGACCACCTGTTCGATCACGTGCTCACGTTCGAGGACGAACCGAAGAACGACGAGCCGATCGAGGTCGAGGAAGTGAACGTCCACGCGAGCGATGGCGGAGTCGACGAAGCGGCGCTCCTCCAGCAGCTCGGGGGAGGCGGGTCACTCGCCGATCTCGAGGCACGCGCGCGGCGCGCGGCCGAGCGCGCCAACTAGGCCTCGAACCGGTAGCGGGGCCGCTCCTTTCAATCCACGAAGTTGGAGAGGAGCTTCACGTACGCCGACTGGTAGTAGATCGCGGGTTCGGTGATCTCCCAGGACTTGTCGTGCTCCTGCTTGGGATCCCACTCCGTGTTGAAGTCGAGGTACGCCTTGCCCGGAGGCTGCTTCTTCAACGCGGAGACGGCGCACTTGTGCTCGCTCGGCTTGAGGTCCTTGCAGTAGTCCTTGTTCGGGCCGCCCACGACGTATCCGGGAGCCGGACCGAACTGCGATTTGATCGCGCTGTCCCAGCGCGCGTCCTTGTCCCGGAACCAGGTGTGGAACATCTCGCTCACGCTGCGCTCGGCGCCGTAGGCGCGCATGTTCGAGAGGTAGACCAGCTGCATCGGGTTTACGCCGTGGAAGAAGTTGACGATGCCGGAGACGCGTTCCTCGACGTTCGCGGCGTCTTCGCCCGTCACGAGCCCGAGGCGCAGTAGGTCCTGGTTCACGTTGCCGACGTTCGCGCGCGGCTGGTTACTGCCCCAGTGGTAGGAGTCCTTGCGCATGAACGAACGGTAAAGGTCGAGCTCGGGTCGGAACCCGTAGATGTCCACGTTCTCGAAGCCGTCTTTCTTGCGCTCGAGGATGCGCTTCTTCAGCTCCGGATCGGCGTTTGGCAGGACCGCGTAGTAGAGCAGGGCGTCGCCTTGCTCCGCGTCGTACACGCCGAAGCGGTCGTCGTTGAACGGCCTGGTTTTGCCGTATCTCTCGCGAACCACCGCGTCGTACTTCTTGTCGCCGGTCAGCGCGAAGAGGTACACGGCGGCCACGACTTCGATGCCGTCCTGCTCTTCCATGCGCCGGTCGGCGTCACCGGACTTGATGGTCCCGTCGTCACACGAGTCGCTGCGCGGGTGCGACTTGTAGTAGTCCCACGCGCGCACCGCGCGCTGCCCGAGATCGTCCGCGAACGCCTTGAACTGGTCGAACTTTCGGTAAACGAGCGCCGCGTGCGAAAACACGCTGGCCGCGACGATCGTGCTCGATGAGCAGGGGTCCGGGTAGTAGTAGCGGCGATGCTTCGACTCGGCGGGCACCGGATCGCCGTGCTCGACGTTCCCGACCTTGATCAAGACACCGCCGTTCAGATCGGCGGGCTGCATCTTCTTCATCCAGTCGAGCTCGACCTTGACCTCGTCGATCAAATCGGGAATTCCGTTGCCCGACTCGGGGATGTTGAAGTCGTCGGTGAAAGGCTTCGGGTTCTGCTCGTAGGCGCTGAGCAGCTGATGCACGACCACTTGCGCAAAGGTGACGTACTTGTTGGTGTCGCCCGCGTCCCACCAGCCGCCGCTGAGGTCGCGCGCGGTTTTCGCGTCGTTTCGTTGCTCGACGCTGCGAGCTTCCTTGTCCTGCCCGGGCCCGAGATAGTCTGCTCCCTCGGTCCAGCACTTGTCCCCGACGCACGCGAACGGCTTCACCTTCGCGACGTTCGCGCGGTTGAAGTAGTACATGCGCATCGCGGCCTTGAGGACATCGCGGTACACGTCATCCGAGATGTCGAAGCGGAAGCTCCGGACACCGTTCTTGGGATCGAAGACGAAGTACGAGCCAGGCTCCTTGACCTCGCTGAAATCGAACCAGGAGCCGCGATCACCCTCGGTGGCGTCGAGCTTCCCGTCGTTCCACGGAACCGGCTTGCCGCTGAAGACGACCTTGCCGTCCTTGAAGCGCCGCACCTGGTAGAGGTCGCCCGGCGCGAACTTGTCCTTCGCGTTCCAGCCGAGCTCGGGTCTCGAGAGCACCGCGACCTTTCGCATGTCGGGGCGGTAGCCGAACTGATCGACGACGATGAGCTGGTTCTCGGGCACCTCGTCGCCGTTCGTGGGCTCACCCGTGAACTTCAACTTCTTCGCGCCGCCCTCCGCGCTGCCGCTCTTCGACGGCGGCGCCACGCAAGCCTGCGAAAGGAGGACGGCGGCGACAGCGAGCAGAATCGACTTCGTCGGCATGAAGGGTCCAGGGTTCAGAGGAACGCAATCTTGTCGACGTAGATGTTGAAATTGCGAGGCTCGGAGGAATAGGTGCCGATGTCGAATTCCCACACCGTCTTCTTGTCGAACTTCGCGCCCTTGTCGCTGTAGAGGTCCTTCAGCGGGACCACCACTTCCTGCCAGCTCCCGTCGTTGAAGTCCTTGTTGAAATCCTTCAGCTTGACGTGGTTCGAGCCCTTCTCGTCGTTCTTGTTGCCGGTGCACGAGCAGGAGAGCCACATTTCGACGCTGTTCGGATCAGGCGCCTCTGCCGGGGTTTTTGCCTCGACCTTGATCCAGAAGGAGACCTTTTCGTGGCCGCTCACGTCGGTGCCCGCGTCCTCGGGGTACCAGCCGTGCCAGTTCCAGCCCATGCCGATCCAATCCGGTCCCTCTCCGTGGAATTTCAGGCCGGCGCCCTCCTTGCCGACGTCAGGCAAGGCTTCGAGCGTGGCCTGACACTCGCCCTTCTTGTTGCAGGTGGCCCAACCTTTTCCGCTCGCCTTCTCGTCGCCGTCCCACACGACGAGCGTCGCAACGGGGCCGCCGGCCCTGGTAGCGCTCTCACCTTCGGTCGACTCGGCCTTGGCTTCGGAGCTCGGCTCCTTCGACTCGCTCTTGCCGCCGGAGCCGCCCACGCATCCGGTGCCGAAACCCAACGCGAGCACGCACGCGGCTCGCAGTAAATTGCTCGCTTTCATGCGCGTGATTTAAGAATCCGCGCCGTGGCGAGCAACGCGGCAAGTTGGCTTCCGCCGAGCTCACCGCGTGTCGAAAATGAGCCGAACTATGGCGTTTTGGCCGGGTCCAGGGCGATGAGGACGTGGGCAGAGTTGTTGCAGCTGCCTGGCGCCCAGCCCGCCGTGTGCGAGCCGGCCGACGCCGTTTGAACCTGTCCGGACAGGCCGGTGAATTCGCTCGCGTTCAGATCCATCCTCTCGACGAGCGGCAACGGAACGCCCGTCGGATTGGCGCTGGTCTGTCCGAACAGCGACGCGACCGAGACGAGGTGGGCGCCCGCCGTCGCAATCGAGAGCGTGTCGCTCGGAGGGGTCGAGCAGTTGCCGCGGGGGGTGGCGATCTGCGCCGCGACGGGAGTGCCTTGCTCGACACCGCTAAACTCGTAGATCGCGACCGCCGCCCGCGCGGCCGCGTCCGCCGTTCCGAAGGCGACGGTGACGGTGGACGCGGTGTTCGCGGCGCTCGGGAGCTGCGCGTCCTTGACGAGATAGATTCCCGCCCACGCCCGGTTGCTGGCCCACGAGCTGTGCTGGAGCGTCAGGTTGCCCGACGCGCCATAGCTCACCGAATTCGGTGTAGCCGCATCCTGATTCTGGCCCGTCGAGGCGACGGCGATCACCACCATGCGGTAGTTGCCCTGACCCTTCTTGATGGTGTGTGACAGCGCCAAAGTGAAGTTCGAGCAGCTGTTGGAGCAGGTGAGGGCAGAGGTGCTCGCGGTCGAGCTCTCGAGCACGATCGGCAGGCGCGCCGCGCAGCTCTCGTTCACACAGAAAGGAGTGCCGCCGGAGCAGCTCGTCTCGCACGCTCCGCAGTGCGCCGCGGTGTCGAGCTTGGTCAGGCAGCCGTTCTCGGGGTTCGAGCACGCCCCCCAACCGTCGTCGCACTCCGGTTTACAGGTCCCGCCCAGGCACGTCGAACCGTTCGTTGCGTGAACCGCGGCGCCCGAGACGCAATCTTTCCCGCACGCGCCGCAGTTCGCCTCGTCGGTCGTGATGTTGGCCTCGCAGCCGTTGGTCCGGCTGTCGTCGCAGTCGCCGTGCGTGCCGTCGCAGACCGGTACACAGACGCTCGCCACGCAGGTGTTCGTACCGCCGGCATCGACGCACTCGTTGTTGCATTTCCCGCAGTGCGCATCGTTCGTGCGCTTGTCGACCTCGCAGCCGTTGTTCCCGTTGCCGTCACACGAGAGGAAGTTCGTGTTGCAGTTCGGTGTGCAGGCTCCGTTGGTGCAGGCCGGCACGGCGTTGGTGGGTTGGCAGACGTTGCCGCACCCGCCGCAGTGCGAGGTGTTGGTGAGCTTGTTGACCTCGCAGCCGTTTGCCGAGTTGTTGTCGCAGGAGGCGTAGTTGGTGTTGCACGAGGCGATCACGCAGGCGCCGCTGCTGCAGCTATTGGCCGCGTTGTTGTCCTGGCAGACCGTCGTGCAGTTCCCGCAGTGGTTGTCGTCGCTCTTCAGCGCGACCTCGCAGCCGTCGGATGCCGTCGTGTTGCAGTTGGCGTAGTCGGTGTAGCAGGTACCTGGTTCGCAGATCTGGTTCACGCAGACGCCGTTCGCGTGGCGGCTCGCGAAGTCGTCGCTGCAGTCGTGGCCGGTGGGAGCGACGCAGCCGCCGCAGTGGTCGGCGTCGGTCGCGATGTTGACCTCGCAGTCGGTGTCGTTACCGTCGCAGTCACGGTACGAGCCGCTGCACGTCTTCACCTGGCACTCGCCGCCCTTGCACTCGGGCGTGGCGTTCGCGATCTCGCACTGGTTCTCGCACTCTCCGCAGTGCTCGACGCTGGTGTCGGTGTTGATCTCACAGCCGTCGACGTACTTCTCGTTGCAGTCGGCGTGCCCGGGATCACAGCTCTCGACGATGCAGACCCGCTCGTCACAGGCCGCTGTCCCGTTCACCGCCGCGCAGAAGTTGCCGCACGTATTGCAGTGGTCGACGTTGGAGCGAAGGTCGGCCTCGCAGCCGTCCTCCAGGTTGCCGTTGCAGTTGCCGAAGCCGTCGGGGCACTTGGTCTCGCCGCATACTCCCTCCAGGCAGTACGGCGTGAAGCCCGGCTGAGCAGGGCAGATGTTCCCGCAGGCTCCGCAGTTGTTGACGTCGCTCAGGACACCTTTTTCGCAGCCGTTCTCGGCGTTCCCATCGCAGTCGTCGAAGCCCGCGTCGCAGTCGATGTCGCACTTGCCCTCGATGCACAGGGCCGTGCCCTGCGCGGCGGGGCACTTCTTGTTGCAGGCGCCGCAGTTGGCAATATCTTCGCCGCCGTTGATTTCGCAGCCGTCGTCGGCCTCTCCGTTACAGTCGAGGTAAGGCTCCTTGCAGGACGCGACGATGCACTCTCCGCCCGAGCAGTCGGCGTTCGCGTGCTTGAGCGCGCAGTCGGCGCCGCACTCGCCGCAGTTGTCAGGGTCGGTCTTGAGGTTCACCTCGCAGCTATTCTGGGGGTTCAGGTCGCAGTCGGCGCGGCCCTCCACGCAGACCACGATGCAGCGGTTGTCGAGCCCGCAGACATCG
>JAEZYO010000914.1 GCA_023419055.1 Pseudomonadota bacterium
GGAGGCACCGTCAACAACGCGATTTGCTTCCAGATGACGGACGCGCGCCTGAAGCGCTGGCACGATCTCGGCTTTCCGATCGACGGACCGGCGTTGCGCGCCGCTTACGCCGCGGTAGCCCGAGATCTCGGGATCCAGCCGGTGAGCGCGGCGCTGAGCGAGGCGGCGCACCTGAACCCGGCGGGGCAGTTCCTCAAGGCGTTCGGCCCTGCCAAGAAGCCCAACGTCGCCGATCCGCCCGAGCAGGGATTGTACGAGTGTCTGGTCAACCTCACGAACTGCCAGGGCCTCGGGCTCTGCAACACCGGCTGCGGTAACGAGCGGAAGCGGAACGCGCTCCAGGTCTACCTGCCGCGGGCGAACGACAGCGGCTGCGAGATCATCGCGAACGCGAAGGTGACCGACTTCAAGCTCTCTCCCGGAGGCTCTCGCGTCGAGTCGCTGATCGCGAACATCGGCGGGCAGCGGCGTGAGATCGTCGCGGAAGAGTTCATCCTGTGCGCCGGCGCGGTCGCTTCGTCGGCGCTCCTGCTCTCGGCGCCCGAGCTTCGGAGGAAGTTCGAAGATCAGGGCATCCCGGTGGGCAAGCGCTTCTCCGCGAACGTCGGGTCGCCGCTCTTCGCGCGTTTCGACCGCGTGCTGCACCACGCGCCGAGCCTACAGATCTCGCACTATTACCTGCCTCCGCAAGGGAGCGGCTTCATCATCGAGAGCTGGTACGCGCCGCCCGGCACGATCGCCACGGCCATGCCCGGCTTCTTCGAAGATCACTGGCAGCGGGTGCTCGACTACGCGAAGACGGTCACGGCAGCGCCGCTGGTCGGTACCGCCGCGAACGGTCGCGTCTCGGTCGACAAGAAGGGGCGCACGCGCGTGGAGCTGCCGATCGGGAGCGACGATCTCACGTCGATTCGCGAGGGCACGGCGACCCTGGCGCAAGCCTTCCTCGACTCCGGGGACGCCGGCCTGGTCGAGGTGGTCGCCGGGACGAGCCTCGGCTTTCCCATCCGATCGAAGGGTGATATTCAGCGCTACCGCGAGCACGTGAAATCGCCGAAGCAGCTCCGGCTCGGCACCGGGCACCCCCAGGGCGGGAACGCCATGTCGAGCGATCCCTCGATTTCGGTGGTCGACGAGAGGTTCCGCGTGCGGCCGTTCGACAACCTGAGGCTCTGTGACGCGAGCGTTTTCCCCGAGGTGGCCGGCGTGAATCCGCAGTGGACCGTGATGGCGATCGCGCACGAGTGCGCGCGACTTCTAGCCGAGGCGTGACAGCGGGCTGCTCTCGGAGCAGAACAACACGGTGTTTCCGGAGCCGAGTTACCCGACGCCGCTCGAGCTCTGCCGCGAGCGGAGCACGGAGCGGGTCGAGCTCTGGATCAAGAACGACGGGCTCTCCCACCCGATCTACGGCGGCAACAAGGTCCGAAAAGCCGAGCGGTTGATCGCCGAGGCGGAGCGCCGCGGCGCGCGCAGGATTTTGACGGTAGGTGCCGCCGGCAGCCACCACGTGCTCACGAGCACGATCTTCGCTCGCGCTCACGGGCTCGGGTGCGCGGCGGTGCTCTTTCCACAACCGTGGAGCGCGCACGTCGAGCACACCCTGCGAGCGTCGCTCGGCCAGGGGCTCGAGGCGTACCCCGTCGAGAGCGGGCTCGCGGTCCCGTGGAGCCTCGCTCGGGCTCGACGGAGCGGCGACCTCTTCGTGCCGCCCGGCGGCTCGAACATCGAGGGATCGCTCGCCTACGTCGACGCGCTGGACGAGCTCGTGGAGCAGCTCGCGCGAGCGGGGCTCCCTCCCCCGGACACGATCGTGGTCGCGCTCGGCTCGGGCGGGACCGCGGCCGGCATCGCCGCGGGTGTGCTGCGGCGAGGGCTCCCCACGCGCGTGGTCGGCGTTCAGGTCGTGCCCGGGCGGGTGCTCCCGGCGCTCGCCCGCCGGCTTGCGCGAAAGGTCCTCGCGCGGCTCGAATCACCGCGCTCGCGCGCCGACGTCGAGGCCAAGCTCCGGGTCGACGCAGAGCAGCTCGGGCCGGGCTACGGCCATCCTACTCCGGAGGGTGAACGCGCGCTCGAGGTCGGGCAGAGGATCGGGCTCGAGCTCGACGTGACGTACACCGCGAAGGCGTTCGCGGCGGCCTTGGCGCTCGCCGAAGCTTCGGAGCGCGCGCCCGCCGAGGGGGCCCCGCGGAGGATCCTGTACTGGCACACGCTCTCCGCGATCTCGCTCGATGCGCTGCTCGACGCCGCTCCGCGCGCCGACGACCTCGACGCGCCGATCCGCCGCTTGCTCGGAAAGCCGTGACGCCGATCAGGAGACGAGCGTGACGTAGCCGAGCAGGCCCACCAGGGCGAGGTCGAGCACCAGCGCGAGCGCGCGGTTCCGCCGCCCGCGCGGTCCGAGCGCCTTGCCGCGCAGACCGAGCAGGAGCCAGAGGGAGTACGCCTGGCCGACGACGGGCAGCAGCGTGTAGCCGAGCAGGGCGCTCGCCGCGGCGCGCCTCGCGACGAGGTCCCCGTCGACCTCGCTTCGAGGCTCGACCTCACTTGGAGGCTCGGGCTGGACCTCCGCCTCCGCCTCCGCCAGGAGCTCGAGCGCCTCCTTCAAGCGGTGCGCCGGGACGTGCACGCGGACCCCGCCGAAAATGGGCGAAAGCATCGGGTTCATGCCCTGCAGCACGTCGTTGTCGATTCGCACCTGGACGCCGTTGGCGCGCAGGTAGCCCGCCGCGAGCTCGGCCTCATGGGGCGCGTCGAACGTGCGGACGACGACCTCGCGAATCACTCGAGCAAGGTACCACCCGGGCCCGAGGTCGGCTAGAGTTCGCCCGTGTTCGGACGCTGGCTCGGTCGTGCTTCCTCCATCTCGGAGCCCTCTGCTTCGGAAGGCCTCGAGCGCGCGGTCCGCTCCGCGCTGCCCGACGCGGACCAGGAAACCGTGATGGTGGTCGCCGCGATCGCTGGCCTGCTCGGCGCGGTCGCGTACGCGGACCGCGAATATTCGCCTGCGGAATCGGCTCGTGTCCGCACGGAGCTCGCGCGCGTGCAGGGCATGCCCGACGCGGACGTGACCGCCATCGGCAAGGTGCTCGAGGCGCGAGCGGTCGAGCTTTCCACGATCGAGACGCCGCGCCTGTGTCGAGTCTTGCGAGAGCTCGGGGACCGGGAGCTCCGCCTGCAGGTTCTCGAGGTGCTCGTGGATCTGGCGGCGGAGGACGGCGTGATCTCCGTGGCCGAGTCGAACGTGCTCCGCCGGCTCACCACCGCGCTCGGCCTCGGGCAGGACGACTACAACGCGCTCCAGGCCAAGCACAAGAGCCGCATCGGCGCGCCGCCGCTCACCTGAAGGGCTCTCACCTCCAAGGGTTGCGGCCCGACCTGCTCGTCCGCAATCTCTTGAGGGGGAAGGAGGATCTCATGGCTGAGAAGGGGAAGTCCGCGATTTTCGCGGAGGTCGAGGCCACGCTGGGGCAGGTGCCGACCTGGGTGCGCTCCATGCCGGAGGCGGCGCTCGGCGGCTTCTGGGGCTTCATGCGCGACTTCGAGCTCGCGGAGACGAAGATACCGAACAAGTACAAGGAGCTCATCGGGCTCGGCGTCTCCGGCGCCACGCGCTGCAGGTACTGCGCGCTCTTCCATACCGAGGCGGCGAAGCTCTTCGGCGCGACGGACGAGGAGATCGCCGAGGCCAGCATGATGGCGGGCGTGACCATGTGCGCGAGCACGTTCCTGAACGCGCAACAGACCGACTACGACGAGTTCAAGAAGGAGACGCTCGAGATCGCCGAGTTCGTGAAGAAGCAACAGAAGGCGAAGACTCAGACCAAACCCGCGCCGCGAGCCCATGCCTGACGACCGCGCAAAGGCTCGCCTGATGCAGGCGGAGCTCGTGCGCTCCGTCGGGGGGCGCCTGCGGACGACCCGACGCTGGCAGGGGGCGATGGCTCGCGCGGCAGGGCAGCTCTACGGACAGAAGGTCCGCTTCGACCTGCGCCTGCCGATCGCGATGGCGCTCACCGAGGTGTTCGGCGCGGAGACCCCGAACGAGGAGCTCGTCGAGCTCATCGAGGCGATGCTGCCGATCGAGCTCGCCGAGCTCGAGCCGCTCACGGCGAGAGCACGCTGACGCTTCCGTCCTTGCCCACTCGCAGCGCGACGGGCCGCTCGCCTCGGAAGACGAGCAGGGCGGCGTCGTTCGCGACGAGCGTCGTGGCGTCGTTGACGGTAGGTCCGCCGAACTCGGAGGTGTCGAACACCACCTTCTCGGGCGCGCCGGGCAGGCTCGCGAGCGGCGCGCTACGAAGGCGCGTCTCTCCGAGGGACGAGCGATAAGCCAGGAGCACGTTCTCTCCGACCGGCGAGAGCAACCACCACCAGCGGCTCTCGACACCGGGCAGCTTGGCCGTGGAGGTCTTGCAGCCCTCGGGCGTGCAATCCACTCGACCCACCTCGAGGCCACCCTGGCCGCCCGTGGCGTACGTCATGCTCACGCCGCTCTTGGTGCACACGAGCTCGCTCTCGACGACGCGCTCGAAGGGAATGGTGGCTTCGACGGGCTTCGACCAGCTGCCGCCGCCGAACTGAGTAACGGTGAGCTGAGT
>JAEZYO010000915.1 GCA_023419055.1 Pseudomonadota bacterium
TGGGAGCCCTGTGTCCCGCGCTTGGGCTTGCTCAAACGTCGCCCCGACCCGAAGCGGCGCCCAGCGTGCTCGAACGCGAAGCGCTGGTCGAGCTGGCGCTCACCCGTCACCCGGCGCTGCGCGCCGCGGACGCGCGCGCCGAGGCCCGCACTCGAGAGGGTGAGGCCGGCGCTCGCCTGCCCTCCCCCGAGCTCATGGCCGAGCTCTGGCAAGTGCCGCTCTCACGGCCGTATGCGATCGACGAAGCGGGCATGTTGATGTTCGGCTTGCGCCAGGATTTTCCCGCCCCTGGTAGCCTCGCCGCCAGCGAACGCGCCGCTCGCGCCGAAGCCGAGGCGGAGCGGCGCAGGGGCCAATCTGCGGCGCAGGCGATCGCCCGCGACGTGCGGCACGCTTACGCCGACTACGTCGCCGCCACGCTGCGAGAGCGCGCTCACGCGTCGCACCGGTCCCTCGCCGAGCGGCTGGTGAGCGCCGCGCGCGCGAGGCTCGCCGGGGGCGCTCCGCTCGACGAGCTCACCCGCGCGAGCTTCGAGCTCGAGCGCATCGAGGTAGACCGAGCCGCCGACGACGCGCGCATCGACTCGGCCCGCGCGGAGATCAACGTCTTGATCGGGCGCCTGCCAGGCGCGCCGCTCCCGGCGCCTCGTGAAGCGCCGCCCGAGACCGTCGTCACGCCGCTCGACGAGCTCCTATCGCGGGCTCGCAAGCGCCGGCCCGAGCTCGCCGCGCTCGCATCGAAGGCGCGCGCCGTCAGCGCCGAGCGAGATCAGGCGCAGCGCGAGGCGACGCTTCCGTCATTCTCGGTGGCCGCGCTCTACTTCGCGCCCGTCGGTGGTGAAGATTCGGGCATCGGCGCCTCGGCGAGCGCGTCGCTCCCCTGGCTCTGGGGGCCCGGAAGCTCGCGGCGCGAGCAGAAGCGCCGAGAGCTCACGGCCGTGAACCTGTCGCTCGAGGAGATGTCTCGCAGCGTCGACAACGAGGTCGCTCGCGCGCACACCAGGCTTCGCGCCCTCGAGGCGCGCGAACGCGCGCTCGACGGCAAGCTCTTGCCAGCCGCGCGGCGGCGCTTCGAAACGAGCCTGAGCACCTACGGCTCCGGCGCGGGGAGCTTGAGCGAGCTGCTCGAAGCGCGGGAAGCGCTCGCGATGGCCGAGCTCGAGTCCATCGACGCTCGCGCGGAGCTCGAACACGCGCTCGTGGATCTCGAGTGGGCCACGGGAGGGCCCCTGCCGAGACGCACGGTGGATCCCACCAAAGCCACGGAGCACGGCCATGGCCGCTGAACACGAGCCCTCGCCGCGCGGGCTCCGGATCATGGCGGCGCTGCGCTGGGTCCTACTGGCTCTGACCGCCTCGCTCGCCGCGTTCTCCTGGTGGTCGATAGCTTCGGCTGATCCGAGCACGCACAGCGCGCCCCGGTACTACTGCCCGATGCACCCCGCGGTGACGTCCCATGATCCGGGCGAGTGCCCGATCTGCCACATGACGCTCGAGCCGATCCCCGAGCAGCGCAAGAAGGCGAACCAGCCCAAGCCGGCGGCGAGCAGCCCTGCCGCCAAGAAAACCTCGCCCCCCGAGGCAGGAGCAGACGCCTACACCTGCCCGATGCACCCGGAGATCGAGTCGGACAAGCCCGGGCGCTGCCCGATCTGCAAGATGGACCTCGTGAAGGCGCGGCCGGCGTCGCCACCGGGAACGACCGCGCTCCACCTGACGCTCGATCGCGCTCAGGCCATCGGAGTGCGCACCGCGCTCGTAGAGGCAGAGGGCTCGGGTGAAAAGCTACGAGCGCCGGCGACGATCGAGTCGCCGGAGTCGGGCGTCGCGGCGATCCACGCGCGCGCCGCGGGCTTCATCGAGCGCATCGCCGTGAAAGAGACCGGCGTGAAGGTGCGAGCGGGGCAAGAGCTCGCCGCGCTCTACAGCCCCGAGATCTTCCAGGCCGAGACGGAGCTCCTCGCGGTCAATCGCTGGCAAGGGCCGGACACGGCGCCCACCGTGGAGCGCGTGAAGCAGAAGCTCGCGCTGCTCGGCGTGAACGAGGCCGCGATCAAGCGCGTGCTCGAGCGGGGTGAGCCCGAGCGAGCGCTCGGGCTGGTCGCGCCCATCTCCGGCTTCGTCGTGAAGAAGAACGTGGTGCTCGGAAGCTACGTGACGCCCGACGTGCCCCTCTTCGAAATCGTCGACCTCTCGAAGGTCTATGTCGTCGCGAACCTCTACCCCGAGGAGCTCGCCCTCGTCGGGATCGGGAGCGAGGGTACCTTCCGCCCCACCAAGCGAACCGACGCGACCATCGCGGCAAAGGTCGACCTGATCTACCCGGCGGTGGACGCCAACGCACGCACCACGCGCGTCCGCCTGCAGGTCAAGAACCCGGATACCACTCTGACGCCCGGCGAGTATGGGAGCGTCGAGTTCGCCGTCCAGGGGCGCAGCAGCGTGAGCATCCCGCGGGACGCGTTGATCGACACGGGCCGACACACTTACGTCTTCGTTGCGCTGGAAGAGCAAGGGCACTTCGAGCCGCGCAGCGTCGAGATCGGCGTCGAGAACGAGGACCGCATCGAGGTCCGGCGCGGCCTCGAGCCCGGAGAGCGGGTCGTCTCCGGCGCGACCTTCCTGATCGATTCGGAGAGCCGCCTGCGCGCCTCTCTGCTCGAGAGCGAAGCCCCGGCGCCATGATCGGCAAGCTCATCGACCTCGCGGCGCGCCACCGCTGGTTCGTCATCCTGGGCTACGTCGCGCTCACGCTGGCTGCGCTCACCGCGGCGCGCCGAGTGCCGATCGACGCCATCCCGGACCTGTCGGATCCTCAGGTCATCGTCTTCACCGAGTGGAAGGGGCGCTCCCCGACGCTCGTCGAGGACCAGATCACCTATCCGATCGCGAGCTCGCTGCTCGCGGCGCCCAAGGTCACGGCGGTGCGAGGCTTCTCGATGTTCGGGATGTCTTTCGTTTACGTGCTCTTCGAGGAGGGCACGGACGTCTATTGGGCGCGCTCGCGCGTGAACGAATACCTCGGCAGCTTGGGGGCTCGACTCCCGGAAGGGACGAGCCCGGTGCTCGGCCCCGACGCGACGGGCATCGGGTGGGTCTACAGCTACGCGCTGGTAGACACGAGCGGCGCGCACGATCTCGCGGAGCTCCGCGCGCTCCAGGATTTCGACCTGCGCTACGCGCTCGCCAGCGTGCCCGGTGTCGCCGAGGTCGCGAGCGTCGGCGGCTACGAGAAGCAGTACCAGGTGACCCTCGATCCGGAGAAGCTCCGGGCCCACGGAGTCAGCGTGAACGACGTCGCCGAGGCGGTGCGTCGCTCGAACGCCGAGGTCGGCGGGCGTCTGCTCGAAATGAGCGGGCGCGAGTACTTCGTGCGGGGGCGCGGCTACCTCGAGGATTTGAGCCAGCTCGAGAACGTCGCGATCCGTAGCGGGGCGAGCGGCGTGCCGGTGCGCGTGCGTGACGTGGGTCGCGTCCAGTTCGGCGGCGAGATCCGGCGCGGGCTCGCCGAGCTCGACGGCCGAGGCGAGACGGTGGGCGGCATCGTGGTGGCCCGCACGGGCGAGAACGCGCGGGCCGTCATCGCGCGAGTGAAGCAGAAGCTCGAAACGCTGTCGAAGACGCTGCCACAAGGCGTGAAGGTCGTCCCCACCTACGATCGCTCGAGCCTCATCGATCGCGCCATCCAGACGCTCCGCCGCACGCTCGTCGAAGAGATGCTCGTGGTCAGCGTCGTCATCCTGGTCTTCCTGTTGCACCTCCGCTCGGCGGCGCTGCCCATCGTCTCGCTCCCGATCGCCGTGCTGACCGCCTTCATCCCGATGGCGCTCTTCGGGATCCCCGCGACCATCATGAGCCTGGGCGGAATCGCGATCGCGATCGGGGCGACGGTGGACGCCGAGATCGTGATGATCGAGGCCTGTCACAAGAAGCTCGAGCAAGCTCCGCCCGGCCTCGGCGCGAAAGAGCGCGCGGCGTTGCTCGCCGAGGCGGCCAAGGAGGTGACCCCGGCGATCTTCTTCTCGCTCCTCATCATCGCGGCGTCGTTCATCCCCGTCTTCGCGCTGAACGGCCAGGCAGGCCGCTTGTTCCGGCCGCTCGCCTACACCAAGACCTTCGTGATGCTCTCTGCGGCGCTGGTCAGCGTCACGCTCGCGCCGGCGCTGCGCGACCTGTTGCTGCGCGGACGAATCAAGAGCGAGGCCCGGCACCCGATCTCGCGGCTCATCCTGCGAGTATACGAGCCGTTCGTGCACGTCGCGCTCCGGCGACCCGTGACCACGCTCCTGATCGGCGTGTTCGCGGTGCTCTCGGCGATCCCCCCCTTCCTGAAGCTCGGGCACGAGTTCATGCCTCAGCTCAACGAGGGCGACGTGCTCTACATGCCGACGACCTTCCCGGGCCTCTCGATCGAAGAGGCGAAACGGCAGCTCGCGCGTCAGGACGC
This sequence comes from Pseudomonadota bacterium, assembly GCA_023419055.1. The sequence continues at coordinate 4,448 of JAEZYO010000915.1, forward strand.
GCTCCTGGCCGCGCTCCCCGAGGTGAAGAGCGTGTTCGGCAAGGTCGGGCGCGCCGAGACACCGACCGACCCGGCTCCGCTCTCGATGGTCGAGACCATCGTCCAGCTCCGCCCGGAGTCCGAGTGGCCCAAGCAGAAGAAGGATCGCTTCTATTCGAGCTGGCCTGCCTGGTCGAAGGCCCTGTTTCGCCCGTTTTTCCCGGAGTACGCGCCGCAAAGCTTCGACGACCTGATCGTCGAGATGAACGCGGTCCTCGAGCTGCCCGGCTGGACCAACGCCTGGACCATGCCCATCAAGACGCGCGTCGACATGCTGACGACGGGCATGCGCACGCCGGTCGGAGTCAAGATCTTCGGCTCGAACTTGGACGCGATCGAGAAGGCGGGCAAATCGGTCGAGGCGCTGCTCCGTGAGGTGCCCGGGACTCGCAGCGCGCTCTACGAGCGAACGCTCGGCGGCACCTACGTCGACGTCGTGCCGCGACGCGATGCGCTCGGCCGCTACGGTCTCCAGATCGAAGACGTGAGCCGCGTGATCGAGAGCGCGGTAGGGGGCGAGCCGGTCACGGTCAGCGTGGAGGGTCGGCGCCGGTACACGGTCAACGTCCGCTACAAGGAAGACTTCCGGAGCACACCGGAGGCGATACGGCAGGTGCTCGTCACGTTGCCCCCGCGCGACGGCGACGACAGGGCACGACAACTTCCGCTCGGCGAGCTCGCGGACGTGGTGGTGACCGAAGGTCCCCCGATGTTACGCAACGAGGCGGGTCAGCTCGTCGGTTACGTCTACGTCGACCTGGTCCCGGAGCGCGACCTCGGGAGCTACGTCGCGGAGGCAGAGACCAAGCTCGAGAGCGCGAAGCGCGACGGGAGACTCGAGCTCTCGCCGGGCATGTACGTGCATTTCAGCGGGCAATACGAGGAGCTTCAGCGCATGCGCGAGCGAATGCAGCTCCTGGTGCCGCTCGCGCTCGCGATCGTCCTCCTCTTGCTCTACCTCCAGTTCAAGAACGTGACGGAGGTGCTGATCGTGATGCTCTCCATTCCGTTCGCTCTGGTCGGCAGCGTCTGGCTCCTCTACCTGCTCGACTATCGGCTCTCCACCGCCGTCTGGGTGGGTGTGATCGCCCTGGTGGGCCTCGCGACGCAGACCGGCGTCGTCATGATCGTGTACATCGACCAAGCCTTCGAGCGGCGCCTCCGCGAAGGCAGGATCCGGAGCTTGAGCGACATCGTGGCGGCGCACGCGGAAGGGACGATCCAGCGAGTGCGTCCCAAGCTGATGACCGTCTCCACCATGCTGGTCGGGCTCGTTCCCTTGCTCTTCGCCACCGGCAGCGGCGCCGATGTGATGAAGCGGATCGCCGCGCCGATGGTCGGTGGACTGGTCTCGAGCGCGTTCCTGACGCTCGAGCTCATCCCGGTGGTTTATACCTACTGGCGCTACTCACAGCTCCGGCGCGCTGAGCGTACTGGCCGGCCGCTCACGGAAATTTGCGGGATGGCGTAGCTGTAATCAGCTCGTCTCGCGCCGAGCCCGGAGGCTGCTTCTGCACCATCTTGCGCAAGGAGCGAGCTATCGGCAGGGCGCGCTTGCTGTTAATTCGTCGACCATGAAGGTTCTCGTGACCGGCGCCGCGGGCAAGCTCGGCTCCGTCACCTGCCGCGTCCTCCACGAGCGAGGCTTTGACGTCCGCGCGACCGATCGGCGCTTCCGCCCGGGGCTGCCGGTCAAGCTCGAGATCGCCGACCTCTGCGACGAGCTCACGGCGTATCGCCTGCTCGACGGCTGCGACGCGCTCGTCCACCTCGGCAACTACCCGAACGTGGGCGCCGGGCCGTCGTACGCGAGCGTGCTTTCGGACAACGTCCGCATGAACGCGAACTACTTCTACGCCGCGGTCGATCGCGGTGTGTCGCGCATCGTGTTCGCGAGCTCGATCCAGGTGATGATCCCCTACGACGATCGGCAGACGTTGCCCAGGGCGATCCCCTATCTACCGCTCGACGGCCGAGCGCCGCGCAACCCGGGCCGTAACCCTTACGGGCTCAGCAAGGAAGCCGGGGAGCGGTTGCTCGAGACGCTGAGCGGCGCGACGCCAGGCCTCTCGTGCACGGCGCTTCGCTTCCCCGGCCTGCGCAGCGAAGAGAGCCTGGCGCTCTTGGCTCGGGCGCCTCGCCCTTATCCGCGCAGGTGGGCGAGCCTCCAGGAACTCGCTGCCCACCTCTTCTTCGAAGACGGGGCAAGGCTCGTCGCGGACGTCCTCGAACACCGAGCGCCGGGGTACCATCAGTACTTTCCGGCGGTCTTCCCCGAGCTCGGGGACTACCCCCTCGGCGAGCTCCTGCGTGAAGAGTACCCGGACGTGAAGCTCGTCCGCCCCATCGAAACTTTGGCCGAGCTCATCGACACGAGCCAGATCACGACAGAAGTGGGCTGGAGGCCGGAGCGCCGCCTGGCGTACGAGCTCGAGCGTCTACCCCGAGAGTGATGCGGACCACCCGCGCTCTACGGCGGCACGCCGAGGTGGGTGGCGGCGAGGTAGGTCATCGCGCTGATGATCGCCGCACCCGGGATGGTCAGGACCCACGCCCAGACGATGCGTCCAGCGATACCCCACCGCACGGCCGAGAGCTTCCGGACGCTGCCGGCGCCCATGATCGAGCCGGTGATGGTGTGAGTGGTAGATACGGGCACGCCCAGGGAGGTCGCGAAGAATAGAGTCATCGCGCCGCTGGTCTCCGCGCAGAAGCCGCCCACCGGTGCGAGCTTGGTGATGCGCATGCCCATCGTCCTGACGATGCGCCAGCCTCCCGAAAGGGTTCCGAGCCCCATCGCGGCATGGCAAGCGAGCACCACCCACATCGGCACGTCCAGGCCTCCGCCGTTGCCAGCGTGGAGGTAGCCGGTAGCGATCAGGGCCGCCGCGATGATGCCCGCGGTCTTCTGCGCGTCGTTCCCGCCGTGACCGATCGAGTAGAGCGCCGCCGAGAGCAGCTGCAGCCGACGGAAGTAACGGTCGACGAGGCTCTGGGAGAAGCGGCCGAAGATGGCCATGACGATGCGCATCATGATCGCCCCCAGGATCAGGCCCATGGTCGGCGAAACCACGATGAAGAGCGCGGTCTTCAGGAACAAGGCGGAATCGAGCGACCCGAAGCCGGCCTTCACGATGGCCGCCCCCGCGAGACCACCGAGCAGCGCGTGCGAAGAGGAGGTCGGCAAAGCCCACCACCACGTCAGGAGGTCCCACAAGATGGCCCCGACCAGGCCCGCCGCTACGAGGGTCAAGGTCACCGCCGACGGGTTCACGCCCTTCGCGATGTTTCCAGCGACTTTCGACTCGAAGAAGGCGAAGGCGACGAAGTTGAAGAAGGCTGCCCAGACGACGGCGGCTCGCGGGCTCAGGACGCGGGTGGAGACCACCGTGGCGATCGAGTTCGCCGCGTCGTGGAAGCCGTTGATGTAGTCGAAAAGGAGCGCGAGGACGATGATGGCGACGAGCGCTTCCATCACGAATACTCGAGCACGATGCCTTCGAGGATGTTCGCGACGTCCTCGCAGCGGTCGGTCGCGGCCTCCAGGTTGTCGATGATGTCACGCCACTTGAGCGCCATCAGCGCGTCGAACTCACCGCTGAAGAGGCGCGCGAGCGCGCGGCGGTAGTTGACGTCCGCTTCGTTCTCGAGCCGGTTGATCTCGACGCAGAGGTCGAGCATCTCCTTCGGCTTCTTCACCTGCGGCAGGAGCCGGACGGCCTTGTTCACGGCTTCGGCCGCTTGATGCAAGACCGACGCGAGCGCAGGCACGAAGGGCGGCACGGTCTTCTCTCCGTAGAGGAGCAGCCGCTCCGCCACGGCCTCCGTGAGATCGAGCACGTCATCGAGCGCCGTGATCAGCGCGTGGATGTCGCTGCGGTCGACCGGCGTGATCCACGTCTTGTGCAGGCGCGCGATCGTCTCGTGCGTGATCTTGTCGCCCGCGTTCTCGGCCTCGGAGATCGCGCGCGCGAGCTCCTCGGTCCGCTCCGGCTCGGCGAAGACCTCGACCAGGAGCTGCGACGCCCGCACGATGCACGCCGCGTGACGCTCGAAAGCCTCGTAAAAGGATCTGTCGTTATTGCTCGGGCCTAGTCCGAACATCGGAATCGGCGCGGAGCCTAGTCGCCAGCCCCGGTCGATGGAACCGTTTCGTCATACTAGTCATGCAAATGTCACACTCCGCCAGACGGCCGCATGGTCCTGAGGGCCGGACTGCGCTGCCACTGCAATGGGTGACGGATCCCGGAACGAGACCTAGGCCAGGTTCGTGACGCCGGAGTGCCGGACGTCCTGGCCGCGCACCATGAAGACGACCATCTCCGCGATGTTGGTGGCGTGATCGGCGATGCGCTCGAGGTACTTGCCGGTCGAGAGGAGCCGCGTCGAGCAATGCACGAGCTCCGAATGGGACATCATGCTCGTCAGGAGCTCGGGAAAGAGCTGAGCGTAGTAGGCGTCCACCACCCGGTCCCGCTCCACTACGGCAACGGCCTTGGCAGCGTCACCGGCGACGAAGGCGTCCAGCGCGTCGTGCAACATGGCCTGAGCGACGAACGCGATGCGGGGGATCTGCTGGTGACCGGGCGACGCCGGCTCGTCGCAGAGCTCGAGCACTCGCTCACAGATGTTGACGGCGAGGTCACCGATGCGCTCGAGATCCGTCACGAGCTTCAGCGACGTCGTGATGAAGCGAAGGTCGGAAGCGACCGGCTGACGCTTCGCGAGCACCTGCAAGCAGAGTTCGTCGATCTCGAGCTCGAGCGCGTCAATCTGACCGTCCTGCGCGATGGTCGCGCTCGCGAGCGGACGGCTCCGTTCGACGAACGCTCGAATCGAGTGATCGATCATCTGCTCGACGCGCGCCCCCATCAAGAGGACGCGTTCGCGCAGCGTCTCGAGCTCGTGCTCGTACTCCCTGTCGGTGTGTCGACGTTGCAACACGGTCCCTCTATCTTAGCCCCATTTTCCGCGGCGCTCCCCTAATTCTGCGAACTTTTCTCACCCGGACCGCGCCCACTCCGACCTACGCCCGACCGACTTCCTCGTGCAGGCGAGCGCTGGCTCGAGGCCCAACTCGCCCGCTAGCACTACTCCGCCAATTTTTAGATGGGCACGAGCGGGCGCACCGGGTGCGCGC
>JAEZYO010000702.1 GCA_023419055.1 Pseudomonadota bacterium
CGATCGTGCGGCACATCTTCAAGAAGTGCATCACCTCGGAGTACGTGGCGCTCGACGCGACGAGCATGCGGGTGCTCGACATCGAGCACCCGCTCGGGATCCGCAACAGCGCGCTCTGGCTGATTCAGGGAGCGCATTGTTACTCGTACTTCTTCTCCGCCGACAGCGGCCATGCCGATCACCTCGAGGCGAAGCTCGAGGGCTACAAGCTCGCGAGCGCCATGTGCGACGGCTCGCCCACGAACAACTGCGTCGAACGCGCGGGCGCCAAGCGGGGCGGCTGCAACTCGCACGGTCGTCGAGGCCTGATCGAGGCGCTGCGCGGCGGTGATCATCGCGCGCTCGAAGGGGTGCGGCTCTACGGCGAGATCTTCCACGTAGACGCGGAGTCGAAGCGCGCGGGCGAAACCGTCGAGCAGCGCCAGGCTCGCCGACGCCGCGACAGCGCGCCGCTGGTGGCCGAGCTCCGAGCCTGGGTCGACGCACGCCTGAGCGATGTCGAACCCAAGTCGGTGTTGGGCAACGCCGTGCGCTATCTCGATCGCCAGTGGTCGAGGCTCACGCGCTTTCTCGACGATCCGCTGATGGAGCTGACCAACAACGAAGTGGAACGCGACCTTCGAACTTGGGTCCTCGATCGCAAAACATGGCTCTTCTGCGGGCACGACGCGAGCGCTCGGCGCGCCGCCGACGCGCTGACGATCATCACGACGTGCAAGAAGCTCGGGCACGATCCGCGTCGCTATGTTCGGGACACGCTGAAGCGGATCCTCGACGGCGAGAAGGACCTGAACGCACTCTTGCCCGAGAACTACAAGCCCGACGTCGCGCTGCCAGCGCCGACCGAAGTGGACGCCGCCGCGTAGCTCACGCCACCGATCAGCGCTTAGTCGCTACGACGTGCTCGCGCACGAATCGATGCGCGACTTCCCCGAGCTGCGCGTCGAGTTGTCGACTCAGCTCGCGGAAGCGCTGCCAGAGCGCATCGTGCTTGGAAAGGGTCGTCCTCACACAGACGCTCGTCCCGCGTTGGCGCGGACGCTTGTAGGCCCTCAACCCCTCGCGGCGGCACAGCGCGAGGAACATCGAGTACGAGTAAGGCGTCTGCAAGCTGTAGGCCTGCTCCACCTCGCTCTCGCGCACGTCCAGCGTGGTCGTGCTCAAGCCGTCCTCGCCGGGCGTGACAATGAACTCCAGCGGCGTGATCGCCGGAAGCTCGGCCTCCGTAAACGTGGGCGGACGGTCGCTCGACATGCCCCTGGCGTCGCACGCTCCACACCACGTCGCAACAACCCGGCGAGCACGCCCGATTTCCGGCCGCAACGCCCCTACTTACGTCACTCGCGGAGGGCTTACTCTGCCCCGCGAACTCGCCGGCCGGCATCTTGCCATTCCCAGCCTGGCGCCCTCTTGCTTCCTAGCGTTGCCCGGCGCACCTTCTGGGTGCCCGGCGCGTTTGAGGTTTTTGTCATAGCAAACGAAGCAACGAGCGCGTCGGGTCCGAAATTCCTGCCTCCTTTCGTTTTCTACAATCGCGCCTCCCTCACGCCGCTACGCGGATGGAGCGAAATCGAGGATAAAAGACGACCTGCTGAACGGAAGGCTAAGTCTATAGCGTCATGGTGATCTACGGCACGTTAGGCGAAGACGGCTACGAGCTCTGCCATCCAGTGGACAAGGGTGATTACGAGCGCCTCAACCTAATGCTCAACGGAGTGAGCCGCAGGGCGGCGTGGGCCCCGATCGACGTGGAGATCGTCCGCAAGGACGAGGGCAAAACCTTGCGAGATTCAGATTCGCCCTGGATGGATTCCACAAGGATGATTCTTCGTCCGCGTGCAACAGAGGCCCTGAGATCCATCCTCGCGGCCCATGGCGAGCTGCTGCCCCTCCGGTGTGCCCACGCCGAGGTAGAGATCTTCAACGTGCTCAAGATGGTTGATGCACTGGACGAGGATGCATCGGAAATCAACCGATTCAAGGATGGAAGGATCATGATGATCCGTCGTCACGTTTTTCGAGCCGACGCCGTTCGGGATGTAGACATTTTTAAGATCGCGAACCCGCGGGTGAGCCAGATCTTCGTTAGCCAACGCTTTGTGGACCTGTGGAAGTCGAGTGGCCTGCACGGCCTCACCTTTCCGACGGTTTGGGAGAGCAAACCCTAGGGCATAGCCCGTGCGTCGGCCCTCGACATCGCCTGCTGTGGAGTGAGGCCAGGATGAAGTGTTTCGCCTTGCACGCAAGGCGTGAATCGTGCGCGTCGACTGGTGGAGCTGGGACGTCGCGGCGAGTCTCCCACTGTCATTCCAGGAAGTGACGTTGGTCTAAGCGTGGTACGCAGATGGGTCAGGCCGCGCTCCAGCACATCGCCAGCGGGAACTACACTCCATTGCCGTGACCAATCTGACCCACTTTCAATCGAAGACGATGAGCCCATGTGTCTTGACGCGCGAGGCCTTCGCGCAGGCGCGCGTCGAATGGCTCGGCCCGGGCTGCGCGGCGCCAAGGCCAGGGGTGGCGGCGGTCGACGTCGCGCTCCAGGAGCCTATCCTCAGCCGCTTCCCGTTGACCTTCGTCGGTGGCTGCGGCGTTCCCATGGGACGCCCTACAAGAAGGACTGAAGGAGGCTGGCATCCACGGAACTCGCATCGACATTTCAGTTGGCAAGGGAATCACCCCCTGGTCCGATACGCTTGGGCCGCTCGCGGAGCGCGACCGGGGACATTCAGCGATCCGCGTGGGCGATACTGTGTTCGACAACTTCCGTCCAGGAGGCATTTCGTATTCCGAATTCATCGAAGACTTGGGCGGAAATCAATTTTTCGGGACCCCTTTCGTTAAGATGGTTGAAACACGCTTTTGAGGATGAAGATGTCGTACGAGCCAAGCGACCCCTGGCTACTGCCGTTCCTAAAACAAGTCTCGCGCCGGCCCGGAATGTTTCTGGGTGACGAGCGTGTGCGCACCTTGGACACCTACCTGCAGGGTTACGTTCAGGCACGCGAGGACCTAGGCTTCTCGGCGTTTGGGGACGTTAAGGAAGACATCCTTGCCGTGTTCGAGCAGTGGCTCGCGCGGAGGCTACGAGACTCCAGGAACGTGGCCTGGCCGACGCTTGTGGAAACACTCGACTCCACCGACAAGAACGTCCAGACCTTCTTCAAGTGCTTTGGCGAGTTCTTGGAGGAACGGGGAG
>JAEZYO010000743.1 GCA_023419055.1 Pseudomonadota bacterium
CGGTCCAGCGTTTCGAGGAGAAGAGCGCGCCCTCTCCTCAAGCCGAGAAGACGCCGGAAGCCATTCCCACGAGCCCAGTCGCCATCAAGGACGCCTCGGCCCCGCCGCCCGACGCGGAGGTCGCGAAGGAGGTCGATCAGGTCTTGCTAGACGCCGGACCCGACGCCGCTCCCACGGTCGAGGGAGAAGGCGCGGCCGACGGCGTAAAAGAAGGCACGGAGACCGATCCGCTCAAGGCTCGCGCCGTCAGTCAGTACAATTCCAAGATCCACGCCTGGTTCAACGCGCGCTTCCGCCAGCCGGAAATCCCGTGCGAGGAGCTGAAGGGCTTGCGGGCCAGCGTTTCGGTCTCGGTGAGCGGGGAGCGAACGGTGGGCAGCTTCTCCATCACGCGCCCGAGCGGCAACGCCGCGTTCGACGAGCGCGTGCAGTCCACCATGGCGGGCGCACAAGGCCAGGAGTTGCCCCCGCCGCCTCCCCTCTATCCGGACATCCTGGGCAGCCAATTGGCGTTTAGCTTCGGCGGTAAATGCAATGACTAGAACTGTCGCTCTTGCGATCGCTTTCGTTGGGTTGAGCTCGTTTCCGAGTTCGGGTGCGCTCGCACAAAGCGCGCCGCCGCCGGCTGCCCCTCCTCCGGCAACCGCCGGCACCTCGCCGGCGCAACCCGACGAGAGCCAGCTCGGCGGCTTCGTCGTGACCGGGACTGCGGTCGAGAAGCTCCCGAAAATAGCTATTTTGCCGTCGCTCTCGCCCGATCTCGAAGACGTCGTGGTCCGGAGCGTGGTGCGGCGCGATCTCGAGATCAGCGGGCTCTTCGAGATCATCTCGGACAAGAACGCGCCGCCCGGTCTCTATTCGTTCGACGATCCGGTCGACGTCGACGCCTGGACCAAGCTCGGCGCAGAAGCGATCGTGAAGGTCGCCGCGCGGGCAGCCAAGGGCGGCAAGGTCGAGGTGCTCGGCCTCGCGTACTTCCTCGACGTCGGTAAGGACCCCGTCTACCAGAAGAAGCTCGTGGTCGATAAGTCGCAGGTGCGCGTCACCGCGCATCGGATCACGGACGCGTTGCTCGGCGCGCTCACCGGGCGCCCCGGAGGGTTCGCGAGCGAGTTCGTCCTCTCGGGTAAGTGGACCAAGAACCGGCGCGTGTTCCGCATGGACTCGGACGGCAACGGCCTCTTGCCGATCACCGACCCCGCCGACACCGCGATCGCGCCCACGTGGGGTCCGAACAGCTCGATCTTCTACAGCGTCAGCAAGAACTACAGCCCGTTCCAGCTGTACCAGTGGGTGAACGGGCAACACTCGCCCGTCCCGGTGCCGGTGCGCACCTCGATCTACAGCGTCGCGTTCAACAAAGACTTCACCAAGATCGCCATCGCCGTTGGCGACTACGGCAAGAGCGCGATTTACGTCGGGAGCCCCGACGGCAAGAACCTGCAGAAGGTCTCGAACACCGATCTCGCGACGCACCCCGCGTGGAGCCCGTCGGGCAAGCTCGCCTGGGTGGGCGGCGGAGCCAAGCACGGCACGCAGCGCATCTACGTCGACGGCAAGCCCGCGTCGCCGCAAGGCTTCCCCGCTGGCGCGCCGACCTTCTGCGACACCGAAGACGGGATCCGCCTCGTCTACTCGGTGTCGGTCGGCAACGATCGACAGGATCTCATCATGTCGAGCGAGACCGGCCAGGGCCTGTCACGCCTCACGCAAGGGCAGGGCAGCAACACCTACCCGGCGTGCAGCCCCGACGGCCGCTTGCTCGCGTTCTTCTCGACGCGCAACAAGACGCCAGGGCTCTACGCCATGTCGCTGAAGCGCTTCACGACGATCCTGGTGACGACGCAGACCGGCGAGAGCCTGCGCTGGCACGCGCTGCCCCCACCGGCCGAAGCTGCGAAGCCGTGAGCCCCCGACGCGTCACGCTCCGGGCGCGTCACCAAACGTCGAAGTTCGGGCAGCGACCAGTCGCGATGGCGTTCCCGTGCGAGTCCATCCCCTCGAAGCGCACCAGCGCGTCGCGGTAACCCGGCCCCGCGGCGGTCGCGCGGTACGGGAAGCGGACGGCCACGCCACGGTAGCCGTTGCCGGGCGCCACGGCGACTTCACGCGGGACCTCTCGCAGCTTGGAGAAACGAACGGACATGTCGCGGTAGCCGTTTCCCGGCGCGACGCCGGCCTCCACGCAAGTGGAGGTGTGCTCGTAGGAGGGCCCCCACGAAATGCCGCGCGCGGAAGCCGATCCGGCGACGGTCGCCGCGGCTGAAAGGACGCCGGCGAGCACGAGCGAGCGAGCGATGACGTTGCGATGTTTCATCGATTCCTCCGGGCTCGGGGGAGCGGCGCGGGCGGCACTCCCCGAGCGATGTGTCGAACCGGAGTGCAAACCGCGAGCCAGCGGGTTCGCGGCGCCAACAGGCCCTCACTCCCCGAGCCGAGGCGAATCGCAGCGAGCCCTTGCAGTGCAGCGCTGCTGAAGTGTCACACCCTCCAGGATTACTTCGCGAGCACGTCGCGACAGCCGAGCTCGTCGAACTTCTGGCTCACCGCGCCGACGCCCGGCCGGAACGCGAGCGAGTCGCGGAACGCCTGACAGGCCGCCTTCACGTCGCCGCTCGCCTCCTCGACGAGCCCGACGTTGTAGAGCAGCGCTCCCTTCGTCTTCGGCGTCGGGTCCGACTCGAGCGCCTTCTGGCAGGCCGCGCGCGCGTACGGCAAGAGGCCGTTCTTGAAGTGCGTGTAGCAGCGGTTCCCCCAGCCGACGCCAGCCTTGTCGTCGACGAAATCCTCGTCCTCGGGGGCGAGCTCGCTCGGCTTCTCGATCGGCTTGCACTCGCGCCCCACGAGCTTGGTTCCGGGCTCGCACGTCGGCAGG
>JAEZYO010000778.1 GCA_023419055.1 Pseudomonadota bacterium
CGTGGGCAGCGCGGAAGCGGAAGCGGCCGGCTGCGCGCGCTTGCTCTTGATCATCAGGATGGTCGCGGCGACGCCGAAGCCTATCCCCAGTCCTCCGACGGCGACGGCGATGAAGACCAGCGCGCTCGGGCGCTGCGGGCTACTCGACGCCGTGGATCCAGGCCGCGTGGGCTGACCGTCGTTCGAGACCGTCACTCGCCTTCTCGCTCTTCGTCTTCATGACGCAACAAGGTGGGAAGATGGCCCGGCCGCCCCTCCCATTGCTCGCCCTGCGTCTCGTCGCGATGAGGTCCCGGGTGGGACGCGGGCAGCGAGCACCGGAGCTCGACCCGGCGCCGCGCCACGCTGGTGCTCGTGCCCTCGACGGTCTGCGTGACGACGAGGACCGCTCGGTGACCACACGCCTGCATGGGCGCTACGTTGCCGAATAAAAGGGCCGAGCGCAACCCGAGGGCGAGCGCGTTCTTTCGCGGGGCCTCTTCTCGCCGAAAGGCAGGTGGGGCATCTCCTTCGACGCCCTATGACGAGCGTCACCTCCATAGACTGGGATACCTGGCAGCCCGACGACGTGGCCACCCTGCTCTTCATCGTCGAGCCGTCGAGGGTGCTTCTGATCCGCAAGAAGCGCGGACTCGGCGCGGGCAAGATCAACGCCCCCGGGGGCCGGCTCGAGCCCGGCGAGAGCGCTCTCGCGGCCGCGGTGCGCGAGGTGGAGGAGGAGATCGGCGTCACGCCGAGCGGCATTCATGCCCACGGCACGCTGCGCTTCCAGTTCGTGGACGGTTACAAGCTCTTCGCGCACGTCTTCACTGCCGAAATCTTCGTCGGGACGCCTCGTGAAACGGACGAGGCCATTCCGATCTGGTTCGCGCGCGACGCCCTCCCCTTCGACGAAATGTGGGCGGACGATGCCCTGTGGTTGCCGCGCGTGCTCGCCGGCGAAGCGATCGACGGGCGCTTCGTCTTCGACGGCGAGCTCATGCTGGATCACGAGCTCCGAGTCACAGCTTTGCCCGCGTGATCCGGAGCGGGTGATCGCCCGCGAGCGAGCGCGCCCTGAGTCCGCGCCCGTCCCCTCGGTAACCGACCCGGAGCACGCAAGGCTTGCTCGAGGTGAGCACGTTGTCGTCGAAGCGCTCGGTGCCCTCGTCGTCCCAGAGCAAGAGATCGACGAGCGGTGTCGGGCTCGAGAGCGCAAGCTCCCCGTCTCCGGCGAGCGAGACCTCGAGAGTCGCGGGCGGCGCGAACTCGAGCTCCTTCGGCTCCGAGATCAGCGTGGACGCTCGCGCACCCGCGAAGCGGGCGACCACCACGGCGTCGCGCGACAGGCCCTCGGTCCCGAAGACGAGAACACGCTCTCGCGAGCCGTTCGCGAGCGATAGCTCGACCTCGGCCCGCTTTTGGACCTCGCCGGTGGACGAGGACACCGCCTCGACCTCGAGCTTGCCGCTGAAGGTGCGCCCGGGCGCGTTGTCGGCGATCGCCCAGACCGCTATCTCGGCTCCTCGCCGATCGAGGCTCAGTAGCAGCGGCGCGTGCAGGCGCTTGAGCTCGAACCAGGCTGCCTTCGGCTGTCCGAGGCTGTCGATCAGCGCCCAGCTCTGAACGGGCCAGCAGTCGTTGAGCTGCCAGATCAGAGAGCCCTTGCAGAACTCGCTCCGCCGAAAATGCTCGATCGCGGCGCGGATCGCGTCGCGTTGATTGAGCTGCGAGTAGTAGACCCAGTCTTCTAGCTTCGTCGACTCCGGGTAGTGCAGCCAGACGTAGCCGAGGAAGGTCTCGTAACCCTTTAGAGTTTTGTCGTGCCAGCGCACGACGGGATCGCGCACCCCGCCCCGGAGCTCGGCCTGCTCGACGACCGGAACGTCCGCGCTCGGGAAGCTCCGCCCCGGGCGAAATACCTCGCGCCAGGCGCGGAGCGACGGCGACGAGGCGAAGCCGTACTCGGAGGCGAAGCGCGCGGTCGAATCGCGATAGTGCACCCAGTCGCCGCGCCCGTGCCACACGTCCCAGTAGTGCTGGTCACCGTAGCCGCCGCCGTTCGGGTCATCTCCGCCGAAAGGCGAGCTCGGGATGTAGGGGCGCTCGCGATCGAGCCTGCCGAGGACCTCCGGGAGCACCTCGTCGTACAGGTGCTCCCCCAGGTAACGCGGCGGGTGGTTCGTCTGGTCGCCCCACTTGGCCACCCACATCATCAGGTTCTCGTTGTTTCCGCACCAGATGGCGAGGCTCGCGTGGTTGCGCAGGCGCGTGACGTTGCTCTCCGCCTCGCGTCGAACCACGTCGCGCCAAACGCCCGTGTCCGGGTAGTAGGCGCAACCGAAGGCGAAATCCTGCCAGACCAGGATGCCGAGCTCGTCGCAGACGTCGTAAAAGTCGTCGCTCTCGTAAAGGCCGCCGCCCCAGACGCGAAGCATGTTCATGCCCGACGCGAGCGCCGCCTGGATACGCTTCCGGTACTGGCTGGCGGTCACGGTCGCGGGGAACGAATGATCGGGGATCCAATTCGCCCCGAGCGCGTACACGCGCTGCCCGTTGATCTCGAACTCGAAGGACTCGCCGAAACGATCGGTTTTACGCACCAAGCGGACCGTCCTCAAGCCCACGCGCGTGAGCTTGCGATCGAGGGCGGCTCCGGAGAGGAGGTCGATCGCGCGGAGCGGCTCGTTCGGCACCGAGCCGAGGTCGAACTCCGCGGGCACCACGAACGTCGTCACGCGGTAGAGGTGCGCCTGCCCGAAGCCGACCGGCTGCCACAGCACGGGATCGTCGATCACGACGGTACCGTCTCCGCGCAAGACGCCCACGCCCTCGATCACGTGGACGACCCGAGCGCGCCCTTCTACGCGGCTCTCGAGGGCGAGCTCCACCTTGCCGTCGGCGCGATGCGTCTGGCGCGCGTAAACGTCCCCGATTCGGGCGACGTACTCGACGAGCTCCACCGGTCGCCAGATCCCGCACGAGACGAGCCGGGGGCCCCAATCCCAGCCGAACATGCACTGCACCTTGCGGACGAAGGAGCGATCTTCCAGCCGCTCGTAGTTCTCGCGCAGGCCTTCTTCCGCCGCGTACTTCGCGCGACGCTCGAGGCCCGTCCGCGCGGCAGAAAGGAAGTCCACCCTGATCTCGTTCTCTCCCGGGATGAGGCGCCCGCCCACCGGCACTTCGAGCGGCACGAACATGTTGTCGTGCTCGGCCAGGAGCTCGCCGTTGAGAAAGACGCGACACACCGTGTCGAGCCCCTCGAAGCGAAGGACGCGCTCCGGACGAGCCGCGTCAGGCTGCCACTCGAAGGTGGTGCGGTAGCTGAAGTCCTGGTCGTCCACCCACTGGCAACCGAGCTCCTGCATGCGCTCGAAGGGATGACCGATGACACCGTTCTCGATCAGATCGAGGTGCACGTGCCCGGGAACCCGTGCGGGCAACCACTCGGTGAACGAGTAGCCGATGCGCCCGAGCTTGTCCCACGAGGTCTGGGCAAAGCGCCAGTTGTAGTGAAGGGTCGTCTTTCGCAACATGGTGAGGGCGTCCTTTTTGACGGAGGCCGGGCGAGCCGCAAGCTAAAGCGTTTTATCTAGCCATTTTCTTGGTTTTCCGTGACAGCAACGGTTCCAGGGCCGCCGCCCCGAACCCCGCGAGCGACGTGAGCCCGGGCGTCCGCCAGACCAGAAAAAGTTGGCGAGAGACCAGGCGCCGCCACTCGCACGGCGGCGCGGTTTCGCGAGCGACGAGAATCTATGCCGCGCGCAAAGGCTCGCTCGATCGTTGCCGGGACTTGGAACCACTCGACTCCGTTTGCTATCCTGAAAGTTCGAGGCAGCCGGGCCTCGCATCACGTCAGACAGTGCGGTCGGCGACCACATCTCGCTACCTGCACTGTCGGGAGTGCTCTCGTGCGTCATTTCTACCTCCTGGGTTCGTTGGCTCTGGTGCTGGTACTGCCGCTCGCGAGCTGCGCGGGTGAAGAGCAGGCGATAGGTGGACCTCCCGCGAGCAGCGGCAGCGGCGCGGGTAGTGCCGGCAGCGGCGGCAGCGGCGGCAGCGGCGGCAGCGGCGGAGGCGTTGGCGGCTCGACGGCGAGCGGCGGCTCGAGCAGCGCCGGCGGCTCTGTTTCGGGCAGCAGCGGCACTGGAGGCACGAGCAGCGCATTCGGAGGCAGCGCCGGCATTTCGGGCGGGGGCGCCTCAGGCGCCGCAGGCACCGGAGCTGCTGGCAGCGGCACGGCTGGTAGCGGCGGCACGGCTGGTGGCGGGGGCGTGGCCGGTAGTGTAGGTGGCGCGGGCGGAGGCGGCAGCGGAGGGACGGGCAGCTGCAGCCCGAACTGCGCCGAAGGCGCTAGCTGCACCATGGACGGCAACTGCGCCTCCGGCCAGTGCATCGCCAATCACTGTGCCCCCGACCATTGTGGGGACGACATGCTCACGAGCGACGAGTCCGACATCGACTGCGGAGGAAGCTGCAAGGGCTGCGCTGTCGGTGACGCCTGCGGCGACAGCAACGATTGCGCTGACAACAATTGCGCCGACGGCCTGTGCGCCGCGCCCGATCATTGTTTGTACAACTGGCAAGGCAGCTGCGGCAGCACCTGCAACAGCGGTCTTCAGAGCGACCAGCGCAAGTGCATCGAGGTGCTCGACTGTCTGTACGAGAACCGAGACACGTGCTCGAGCTATTCCGCCTGCACGAGCAGCCCCGACGCGACGTGCGGCGGGAACACGCTGCAAGCATCGGGCGCCGCCTACAGCGTGGCCGGCCCCGCCTACGCGGACTGCTGCGAATGAGAGCGACCCGCCCCTTTCGAGGGACGACCTGAACGCCAGCCGCCGATCCTGCGACGAATGGATGGTAGGAGGCGCCGGTCAGCGCCCCCTGCCCGCTCGGGCCGGCGAAACCTAGAAGCTTCCGCCGCGTACACCGGGTTGGTACCTTCACGCAGCCGTCGATGAGCTCGAGCCCCGATCCCAGCGTGTACGACAGCGCCCTCGTCTCTCGCATGGCGCGGGGCGACCGGGCCGCCCTCGCGGAGCTTTACCGTCGACACTCTGCGCGGCTCTTGGCCCTTGCGGAGCGGATTTTGGGAGACCGCGTTCAAGCAGAAGACTTGTTGCACGACGTCTTCCTCGAGGCGTGGCGCCACGCCGAGGACTATTCCGCCGAGCGCGGAACAGTGAGCGCTTGGCTCGGCCTGAGGACGCGGAGCCGCGCCATCGATCGCCGCCGCGCGAGCCCTCGAAAGCGGACGCTCGAGCTCGGCGAGACGATTCTGCGAGAGCTCTCCGATCCGGAAGCCGACCCGGCTCGTACATCCGATAGAAGCCGGCTTTACCAAGCGCTCGGCTCCATGTCGGAGGAAGAACGGGTCGTCATCGTGCTCGGTTACTTCGAAGGCCTCACCAGCAGTGAAATCGCGGAACGCACCGGCTCACCCATCGGCACGGTGAAGAGCCGCACGCGAAACGCGCTCTCCAAGCTGCGCGTGTTCTTCGCGGAAAGCGGGGCCGCATGAGCAAAACGAAGCGGGATCTGCCGGACTTTCTGGAGGAAGCGCTCGCGGAGGAAACTTTCGACAGCTCCCCGGTAGAGCGCTTGCCGGAGCTCTTCGACGGGACCACCCCCGGCGCGGGTTTGTCGCGACTGCTGAGCGCCGTCGAAGCGCCACCGCTCAGGTACGCTCCCTTCATCGCGCGCCTGAGCGCGTTCTGGGATCTTCCGGAAGCCGAGATAGAGCGGTTGCTCGACTCGTCGAGGAGCCCCACTGCCTGGACGAAGGTCTCCATCCGCGGGGTGCGGGTGATCGAGCTCGCGGGCGGTCCGAGGACCACCGGGCTCGTGTCCCGGCTCGTCCGTTTCGAACCGGGCGTGCGCTTCCCGAAGCATCGTCACCCAGGCTACGAAGCGGTGTTCGTGCTCGAGGGGAGCTACACGGACTCGCTCGGCACTTTCGTCGGCCCCGGTGATCTCCATGAGATGCACACGGGCACCGAGCACGGCTTCGTGGTCGGCGCGGAAGGTCCGTGCATCGCCGCGACCACGCAAGCAGGGCTCGAATTCACGAGCCCTTTCCTGAGGCTAGCGCAAAAGCTCTTCGGCTGAGTCGCTGCCGGTAACGAGCGAGAGCGAGAGCTCGAGCGCACGCGCTTTCGTCACGAGCGTCGCCGGCAGCGGGCCACGGAGCGCGGAGCGCGCGGCTTCGACCGCGAGCTCGCACGCGGCGAGGTGATCTCGACGAGCGAGCTCGGCGAGCCAGCTGCCGTGCCTCTCGACGAGCGCGGCGTCCCGAGCGCCGACCGCGTACCTGAGCGCCATCAAGCTGAACCAGAACCCGTTGTGAGCGACGGGGCGCGCGCGCAAGAGCGCGTCGCCTTCCTCGAGGGCGCGCCGCGCGGTCTCTGGGTCCTGACTCGAGGCCGCGAGCGCACCGAGCGCGATCGGGCCGGAGATCGACAGCCCCACGGCCCGGGCGCTCTCGACCGCGGACTCCGCCGAGCGGGCCGCGGCAGCCGTTCGTCCGAGCCCGTGCTCCGCGATCGCCACGAGCGCTAGAGACTCGGCGTCGAAGCGCCGGGATCCGGAGCGACGCGCGACCTCGAGCGAAAGGGCGGCCTCGCGGCGCGCCATCTCGTACTCACCTCGCAGCAAATGCGCCATCGCGAGCAAGTGGCGCGCCATGATGTCGGCGTTCCGATCGAGCGCTCCCGCGTTCGACTCGAGCGCCCGGCGCGCCGCCGCGGTCGCCTTCCGCGTGTCGCCCCGGAACAAGTTCAGAAGGGCTATCATCAGTCGGTTGGGCGTCGCGAACCGCTCGAAGCCGTGCGCCTCGCAGCAGAGCGCGGCCTGCTCGAAATGCATCTCCGCGAGCGTCATCTGGGCGAGGGCGTAGTGCGCGTCACCGATCCCGCGGAGCGCCCGCGCCTTCCACTCCGCGTCGCCCACCCGCTCGATCAACCGGAGCGCCGCCTCGTGCTCGAGCAAGCTGTCTCCGGGCCGCCCCAACGCGAAGCATGCGCTGCCCCGGAGGTAGCGCAGCTTGCCGCGCTCGAGCGGCCAGTCGAACTCCTCCGCGAGAGCGGTCGCGCGAGCTACCGCGGACAGCATCTCGTCGTAGGCCGAGCGTTGCCGATGAGCCAGGGCGAGCCCGATCAACGCTCCACACCGCTCGCGATCGCTGTCGGCCGCGCCCAGGGCTCGCTCGTAGGCGTCCGCGGCTACTTCCGGAGTCGCGAAATCGATCGCCGCCCGGCCGCGTAGCTCGGCGAGAGAATAGAGCTCGTTCGGCTGGCGGGTGACGCCCATCGCGTGCTCGAGCAACCTGCCGGCGCGCTCGAAATGGTAGGCGGCGACGAGCTCCTCTGCCGCCTTGAGGTAAGCCGGCGCCGCGGGGCGTCCGCCGAGCTCGAGGTGCTCGGCGTGCAGCACGGCGTCGCGACCATCGTAGTAGCCGGCAGCCTTGCGGTGCAGCGCCTCGCGGTGCTCCCGCGCGAGGGAGCCGTAGACCGCGTCCCGCAGGAGCTCGTGACGAAAGACGAAGCAGCTCGCGTCGGCTCGCAGCAGCCGCCGAGCGAGGAGCTCGCCGGGGTCGTACTCCGGCACGCCGAGCAGCGAGCTCAGGGTGTGAAGGTCGAAGCGTTGCCCGAGCACGCTCGCGACCTCGAGCGCCGCGCGATCCGGCTCCGGCAGGCGCCTTACCCGCTCGCGGAGCAGGCTCGGAAGGGTCACGGGCAGCCGCTCACCCGCGACACCCGCCTCGATGAGCTGCTCCAAGAAGAGCGGATTTCCTGCGGCAAGGCTGACGCACTGCTCTGCGGCCTCGTCGTCCTCGACCCCGAGCTCACCGAGGAGCTCGAGCGCCTCGACGTCGCGAAGCGGGCCGAGCTCGATGCGTACGAACGCGCTCGGAATGAACTCACCTCGGTCCTCGTTCAGCGGATCCCCCTCGGCGCGAGTCGCGACGCAGAGTACCGAGCAAGTCTGCTCGACGACCGAGATCAGACGAGTGACGAAGGCGAGCGTCACCGAGTCCGCCCAGTGGATGTCTTCGAGTGTGAGCAAGAGTGGGCGACGCTCGCTCACATTCGTCACGAGCTCCGAAAATGCGTCGAGGCGGAGGCCGGCGCGCACCCGACCGTCGAGGTCGGAGAGGCCGCGCCGCTCCACGTCGAGGAGCGGGACGGAAAGGATCTCGAGCAGAAAGGGAGCGAGCTCCGGGCGCACCAGCTCGTCGTCGATCGCTCGTTCGAGCGCGCGCCGTGCCCCTTCATCGCCCTCCTTTACTCCGAGGAGCTGCAAAGTCAGCTCCTTGATGGCGGCGCCGGCCCCCGCGCCGAAGTCCAAGACCCTCGCCTTCAGCGGATCGAAGCCGAGGCTCCTCGCGCCAGCCTCGATCTCGGTGAGGAGGCGGCTCTTGCCGATCCCGGGTTCGCCGCGGACGCAGATGCTCGTGCCGCGAGCGTCCTCGAGGCATCCAGCCAAGAGCGCGCGCACCTGGCGAAGCTCCTTCCGCCGGCCCACGAAAGCTCGTTCCGGCTCTCGGGACCTCGTTCGCTTTTTCGACTCGAGTCGAAAGAGCGGAGGCCGGCGGAGCGCACCTTCATGCGGGAGCTCTCCCACCTTTTCGTACTCGAAGAGCTCCAGAGTCGCCTCGGCGAGAGCGGTCGAGACGATGGTTCGACCAGCGCACGCTTCGTCCCCGTGCAGAACCAGCTCGAGCGCCTGCTCTCGATCTAGGGCGACGCCGATCCGGAGATCGAGCGAAATCCCTGCCTTCCTGAAGGCGTGCGCGCTGGCTGCTCGAAGCGCGAGCGCGGCTCGCTGCGCCCTCTCCGCTCCATCGCGCACCGCGGCCGCGGCGAACGCCACCATGACGCGCGTCGTCAGAGCGCCTTCGAACGTCCCTTGGTGACGGCGCGCGACCTCGCGTGCGACTTCGAGGAAGTGCCTGCGGCCCAGGCGAACCCGTGCGGGATCTGCATCGGCGAGCTCTGCGACGAGAAAAGCGACCAGCCTCCACCCGGCCTCGGGCTCGAGGTCGCTACCGCAGCCGCCGCAGCATCGCTCGCGCACCCCGTTCTGGAAGCCACAGCGCGCGCAGCCCCGCCCGAGGGGTGCGCCGCATTGGGAGCAGAAGGCGCGTCCCGGTCCGTCGTCGTGCTGGCACTCAGCGCACCGCATGAAGGAGGCTTCTCGATCCTAAACCCGGAGCGAGTGCCCCCCAAGAACCGGGCCCGATCCCCCGAGTGCCGAACGCCCGGGGCCGACCGCTCCGGGCTCCTACGCCGGAGGGCGAGCGGGGTCCCCTCGACCCTGCCGCCGACCCGAGCCGCCTCCGGCCGGCTCAAAGTTAGACATATTTACGAACAACCGCTCAGTTGCTGTTTCTTGCGAAGAAGACGCCCGTGTATGCTGCGAGCGTGATGCGCGATCTATCGCCCGTGCGCTGGCTGAACGGCGTGCTGGCCCTGCTTCTCGTGGTCTGCGCGGTCGCTCCCTCTTGCGCTCCCCCGGACTTCAACTTCACCGGCAAGGACCCTGACACGGAGCTCCCGCAACATTGCCGCAATCAAGTCTTCGACGAGGGCGAGACCGACGTCGATTGTGGCGACGAATGCGACCCCTGCGCGCTAGGCCAGGGTTGCGCTTCGACCGGCGACTGTCTCGAAGGCGAATGCATCGACTCGTACTGTCAGGACGCCGGCTGTTCCGACGGCGCGATCACCGGCGACGAAAGCGACGTCGACTGCGGCGGCCCGGCCTGCAAGCCCTGCCCCCCGAGCTCGCTCTGTCGAGAGGGCGCCGATTGCGAGAGCGACGTCTGCATCGACGGGACTTGTGCGGCTCCGGCGTGCAACGATCTCGTGTTCAACGGTGACGAGAGCGACATCGATTGCGGCGGGAGCTGTGACCAGTGCCCCCCCGGCCGTGTCTGCCGCGAGGGTAAAGAT
>JAEZYO010000941.1 GCA_023419055.1 Pseudomonadota bacterium
GAAAGCTCGGACGCGAGGGCGATAACCTGGCGGACGGCAGCGCTGGACATAGCGACGCTAGGTTACCTCGAAACTTCCCCTGCGGCCTGCCGCACCATCCAGGACACGGGTGGACGGCAGTGGATCCTCGCGAAAAGCGCCACCTTGGTCAGGGTCTGCACGTGCACGACAAGCGAAAACCCCCGGCTTTCGCCGAGGGTTCGGGGGTGGAGGCGCCGGGAATTGAAACCGTCGGCGAGGCAGGAGGACAGTTGCTACGAGGAGGTAGAAATCCGGACCTCTCCGTCAGTAGGTCCAATGAACCGGCAAAAGAAAGCCCGCAGCACAGCTGCGGGCATAGTGGAGGCGCCGGGAATTGAACCCGGGTCCGCAAGGCATCCGGTCAGCCTTCGTTCACGTGCGTAGCCGCATTACCCAAGCGACGGGGATCGTGGATTCGGCCAGCGACCTAGCCTCCGAAAGTCTCGGCCCCGCCGTCGGAGACACCGACGGGGCCCAGCTTTAGTAATGACGCCCTTCCGCTACCAAAACTATCTCACGGTTGGACGGCTTCACGGTTTCTTAGGCCGCGAGAGCGAGTGCGTTGTCGTTCGCAACTAATACGGCCCGATTTTGAGGAGGGTCGGGTGCCTCCGCACGCAGACAGACTTTCAGTCCCCACGTCGAAACCGATCGCCCCCGTGGGTGAGGGGGACCACCCCGCGAGATGCGGAGCCGGCGTCCGCGGAATGTACGCGCTCCTTCACAAACGTCAAGGTCCGGTTCCGCCGACTCCGACCACCTGATGCGCCCGTCGAAAAAGGGGAGAGGGCGAGCCACTTGCGTGAGCCACCCTCTCCCTTCGGGGCTTCGAGCTTCAGAACTTGCTTGCTGGCCGCCACGGGTGGTGGCGACGAGCCGAACGCTCCGAGGATCGAGGCCGTCGTTCTGTCTGTCTCAGTCGCGGTCAGAACTCGAAGCCGACGTTGACCTGGGCGCCCCAGTTGTGGAGCTCCGAGTCCTCACCGAGCAGGTCGTCTTCGAACGCGTAGCGGAAGGTGCCGCGGCCGTCCACGACGAGTCCGCGATACTGGAGCGCCGCGCCTGCACCCATGGGGATGGTGTAGACATCGTCCGAGTCCTCGACGGCCGAGGTGTTGAAGTCCGAGTTCTCGACGGAGTAGTGCGTGAGGCCGGCTCCGCCGAAGATGTAGGGCTCGATCGGGCCGCGCGCGAAGTTGAGGCGCAGCGTGGCTTCACCACCGTTACCGAGCAGGATGGCGCTCGAGTCCAGGCCGAGCACGTCCATGCCTTGCGCGCTGCCGATGTACGCCACTTCGACCGCGAACGGTAGGCGCGTGCCGATGGTGAGGCGTGCGCCGTAGGTGCCGCCGAGATCGGTGGCTCCGCGGGCGCGCTCGGCGGTGAAGTCGGTGATACCGCCGCCGATGCTGAGCGCCATGCCGAAGCCGGTGACGAGATGCGTTTCCTTGCCGGCGCCGGTTGGTTCGGGTGGCATCAACAGATCACGCCGCGCGTCTTCCGAGTAGTTCGGAGGCGGCCCCTGTGGCTCGCTCGGCATCGTGTTCGATGCCGGCGTCATCGTCGTGGTGGTGGTTTCGGTCACGGTGGTGTCGGTCACCTCTTTCTTGACGGGCTCCTGCGCTGCCCCCGTCGCGCCCTTCGCAGTGTCGGCCGCGCCGTGCGCGCTGTGATCGACCGCTTGCCCCGCCTGCTGCCCTGGTTGCTGGGGCTGTGAGCCTTCGTCGTGCGCTGCGGCCTGACCGGCCATGAGGAATGCCCCGGCAGCCGCAGCCGCCGCAGCCCAGATGCTTGGATGTCTGGTCATCATTACACCCTCTTTTTGCTGACTTTGGTGCCGGTTAATTACCCAAGGTTGGAGTCATTAACTACACACCAATTGGGATACGCACCCGGGTGCGCAGAATCAACCGGTCGTTGATTCGAAATCAGCGAGGATGGCGCGAAGCAACGTCGCGTGCTGGATACAATCGTGCGTTCGCGTCACGTGCTCGCAAGGGCGAGTGACGTGAAATCGATGCGCCGTTGTCCGAGCGTGAACGGAATGCTCGCGCCAAGTCGCTACGAGGCGTGCGTGATCGTCATCGCTTCGAAACGAATCGAAGTGAACGACGTCAGTCGCTCGAGCAGCTCGCCCACAGGGAGCGCACTTGCGCCACGTCTTCCGGCGTCGGGCCGATGCTCTGATTCCGAGGATTCATGAGCGAGCGGCGTTCGTCGGGTGACACGTGCCACAGGCCGAAAGAATGCCCCAGCTCGTGCGCCACGGTGATGGTGCGCACGTCGTCGTCGTCGATGGCGCGGTTCACGATCACGACGCCGCGCTCGTCGTCGTAGAGGCCGCGCGAGGCCGGAGAGGCGACCTCGAAATCGATCGAGAGCGTCGGGAAATCAGGCTGGTTCTCCAGCGTGAGGCGTAGCCCACCGGCTTCGTTCCAGAGCGCGAGGGCGCGCTCGATGCTCTCGAGCTCGTCCGCTCGATCGCTCGTGGTCACGAGCGTGAGCCCCGCGCAAGGATCGTAGGTGTGCTCCATGTACGCGTCCTCGGGCGCGTTGCAGGCGACGGGGGCGATGCCGAGCGCGAGGGCGAAAAGGGCGAACCGGGGAGCTCGAGGGCGCGTGTGAGGGGCGCCAAAGCCAAGGAAGCGCGAGCTCGTCAAAGCGGGCGCAGGCTAACATCGAGCGAGGCGAGACGGTGCCCGCGGCGAGCTGCCTCGCGGCGATTTCGATGTGAGCCTTCGCTCGGCTGGGAGCATTCGCGCGCCGCTCTCGTCTCTCGGAGAGATCCTCTCTCGGCTTTCGTGCGTGGCTTGGCTGCTGCGGGCTCAGTCGTCACCGGTCGTGAACGTCCAATCGAAGTCCTTGGGAGTACCGTTCCGAGTGATGGAGACGCGCACGCGGTAGGTGGTGTCGGGGGCCAGCGGCTCGGCCGGATAGAAGATGAACTCGTCGTCTTGCGACTCGTGGTCGACGAGCACGAGCTCGAGCGGACTGCTCGTGCCCATGACTTCGACGCTCTGGCTCACGATTTCGGCATCCTTCGCGTAGACGTGGATGGGGACCCCGCTCGGCCACCCGGAGTCGGGCTCGGGAGGCGTGGGGCCCTCGCGATCGCCGTGGAATTCGAGGGGAAGCCCGGTCTGGCCGTCGTACGGGTAGACCGCGGTGACGTCGTCGGGCGTGCTCGGTCCCGGGCCGAGGTCGATGGTGTCGCAGTCTTCGGCGCCGCCGTAACC
>JAEZYO010000960.1 GCA_023419055.1 Pseudomonadota bacterium
AAAAGCTCGATATTGATGAAATACGGTTTCGGAACAGACATGATGTTTCCCCTTCGAAATGACAAATTTCGAAAACGGCATAGTTATGCTGAAGGAAAAGTCGACGTTCGCGCGACCACCGCTCAGCAAACGAAAACGCCAACTATTAGGGACCGGTTCCAGCGCTCAGCGCGCAGACCTATCCCTGTTCGCGCCGATCGCGACGCGATGCTCGATCCCGCATGAACCGGCACTACGCCGATTCATTCTCAGCTCCCGCACGATCCGGCGGAAGCACTCTACCCGCAACGTACGGCAAACTCCGGTCGCCCATTCGACCCGAGCGCCGATGCCTCGAACCCCGACCTTACTTACCTCACCCTACTCACTGCTTGCCTCCACTCCACAACGCCAATCCCTTTCGGCAACGGGACACGAATGGTGACTTATCCGCTTCGACCTGTCAACGCACGCGCTGCTTGGGTTCTTCCATTTTCTTGCCGCGCCCAGCACTGATTCTTTTCGCGAGCCTCTCCAGCAAGAACGAATGAACGCTTCTCATCTTGCACGGTGATGAACTTCGTCACCTTCGAGAGGCGCGTGAGCTTTTGACTATTGCACGCGCAGACCAGCACGGACCCATCACCACCGGGATTGATCGTCGCGCGCAGACGCCACAACGTCAAGCTGTGGTCGGACAATCAATGGCCGCACTCGTCCGCGCACATCAACGGCGAAGCGCGCGCTCTCTCTCGTGAGGATCGAGCCGCGAAATGTTCTCCGAAGCCGAGCGCCGAGGATGCCGCGCGCTGCTTGAGCGCGCTCGCTCGCTGAGACCAATGGTCGCCCGCCCGAGCGATGCACGTTCTCAAACGGAACGAGGTGATCGACGCGAGACTCACCCACCAGACGTGTTTCTGTCCGATCTCTTCGACCTTCACACGGACAGCTTCTTCGAGCTCCTTCGCGAGCAGGGCGCCGACCTGGCGCGCCCACCTGCACCTCCTCGATCGCTCGGCGAACCTCGTCCGGACCTTGTGACGCCAGTTCGCGCTCACGTTCGCTCAACGTAGGGCAGACGGAGGGGCTACCACCCGACGATCGCCCTCGCCATCTCGATCACTGCGACCACCATCCAGCTGCCGATCAGCGCTCCGACCATAAAGAGGGTTCTCCACGAAGCCTCTGCTCGCTGCACGCCCACTAAACGTCGAGGAGAGGCAAAAAGTTGGCCCTGCCTGCTCACAAGTCTGGTCCAACGGACCACCATCGGACCGGACGACATCGCTATCGACCCTTACCCTGGTGCTGCCATCGTCATGATGGCAGCGCGCCCAAAGCCCGAGTCCGAAGCCAACGGCGCAGTTCTCGCAGACGTCGTTGGTTGGCGCGTCCGAAGGGATTCGAACCGCCGATACGAGGGGCTACTCCGAGACCAGGCTCCGTATCGGACAGGAACCTGGATCCGTGAGTAGGACGAAGACCTGAGACTCGGTTCGAGCCACAGGATCGAACAGAGCGCGCCCGAAGGGATTCGAACCGGCGATACGAAAGTCCCACGTGGGAAATCGGTGCCGTATCGGACCGGAACCTGGATCCGTCAGTAGGACGAATCCCTGAGACTTGGTTCCGGTCCCGGACCGGAACAGGGCGCGCCCGAAGGGATTCGAACCCCTGACCAGTGGATTAGAAATCCACCGCTCTATCCAGCTGAGCTACGGGCGCCGAGAAAAATAGCGGAGGGCGAACTTGGCATGGACGGCCGGGATCGACAAGCCCTCGTGGCTGGGCGCGCGGTTCTTGCCGGCCGCAAGCCCGGCGCGCTGGCGAGGCGCCCTTTCAGCCGTGTCACGCCGCCACGCAGACGGCGCGCACGCTCGGGTCGCTTTCCGTGCGCGGCGCAGGAAAGGCACGGGATTGGCCGCAAGCGAGCGGCGAATGGGCGCTGGCCTGGGAGGTGCAATGACGGCGCCCTGCAGGAAGGGTCCGGCAGCTCATGTTCCCGATCGGCGACGAGAACCACACCATCCGCACTCCCTGGATGACGTACCTCTTGCTGGCTGCGCTCGCGGCGGTGTGGGTGCTGGTGCAGGGGGCGGGCTTCAACGAGCTCGCGCTGACGGCGAGCGTCTGCAACCTGGGGCTCGTGCCGGGAGAGATCACGCGCACGGCGACGGTCGGGCAGGGCATTCCGATGGGGAACGGGCTCGCCTGCATCGTCGATCGCGAGCCGGTGAACTGGCTCACGCCGCTGACGTCGATGTTCTTGCACGGCGGTTGGGGGCACCTGCTCGGCAACGCGCTCTTTCTGTGGGTGTTCGGGAACAACGTGGAGGACTCGATGGGGCGCTTGCGCTTCCTCGTGTTCTACCTGTTGTGCGGGCTCGCTGCGGCGGCGGCGCAGGTCGCGATCAACCCGGCTTCGATCGTGCCGATGGTGGGCGCGTCGGGAGCGATCTCGGGCGTGCTCGGTGGGTACCTGCTGCTGTTCCCGCGGGCGCGCGTGCGCGTCCTGTTCGTGCTCGTGATCTTCATTCAGATCGTGCGCGTGCCGGCGTGGATCGTGCTGCTGCTGTGGATCGGCTACCAGATCGTGCTCGGGTTGCCTGACTTGATGGGAGTCCGCGCGGACGTATCGGCGGGTGTCGCGTTTTGGGCGCACATCGGCGGCTTTGCTGCCGGGCTCTTGCTGGTGAAGTTCTTCACGCGCTCGAACTACCTGGAAGAGCACCAGCGCGCCGGAGCGCAGCGCTTCACGTCGCGCTGGTCCGGCGCTCGCTGAATGCACGCGAGGCTCGTTCGCGATAGGTGCGACGCGCTGAGCCGACGCGGGGCGCGACGCGCTGAGCCGACGCGCTGAGCCGACGCGATTCAAGCCCGCTTGGCTGCGGACCACTCCGAGCGGGCGCCGCGGTGGAGCGCCTGGTAGATGCGATCGCGGAGCAGGTTGCATTCCTCGTGGGTGAGGGTGCGATCGAGCGCACGCAGCGTGACGCGCACGAGCGCGTTCTTCTGAGTCGGGGAGAGGCCCATTCTCTCGATCGCGGAGGCGGGGAGCGCGTCGTACGCGGTCTGAGTCACGAGCTCGACGCTCTCGACGAGGTTCGAGTCTTCACCGAGCGCCGCGCGCACCTGATCGCCGAGATCTTCCGGCTCCGTGTCTTGGGCGAGGGCGACCGAGAGATCGCGCCGTACCGGCGGCATGGTCGAGACGGGGCGATACGGCTCGAGATCCAGGAGCTGGGTGTGAACGCGCGGGTCGGTGGAGCGGAGGAGTCGGATGTCCGGGATGCCTTTGCGCAGCATGAGCAGGCGGTCGAGTCCGAGGCCCATGGCAAGGCCGGTGACGCGCTCGGGATCGTGGCCGCACTCGGAGAGCAGCCGCGGGTGAGCGAGGCCGCATTCACCGATTTCGATCCACTCCCCGCCTTCGAGCACATCGATCTGGAGGCCGTGCTCGGTGTAAGGGTGAGCGGTGGGCGTGGTGCGGTGAGGGCGCCCGGGGAGCGCCGCGCCGACCACGAGCGCGATCATGGCCTCGAGAGCGGCGAGGTCGCAGCGCAGCGGAGCGCTGGTCAGACGCCACAAATCGAGCTGGTGAGGCTCTCCGGTGTGCAGGCGATCGATCGAGTCGCGCCGATAGGTGAGGCCGGGGCAAACCAGGAGCAAGTCGCGAGGCTTCGAGTCAGCCGAGGCCAGGCTGGTGAGCAGCGCCGGAATCATCGCGGAGGTTTGCGTGCGCAGGAGCGCGACGTCGCAGACGTAGCGGGTGTAGCGCGAGTCTCGGGTGACGGCGTCGGGCGGATAGCCGAGGCGGTCGTAGTTGTCGCGCGTCGAGACGATGGGGCTCGCGCGGTGCTCGAGAACCTCCGAGCCCCACGCGGAGTGGAGGCTCGCGACGATGGCTTCTAGCAAGAGCTGGAGCGCGTGGGGGCCCTGACCGGGGTCGGTGAGATCGCGGATCGAGAGCGCGCGGCGGAGCTCTGCCAGGGGGAGCGACGGAACGGGGCAAACTGCAGAAACAGGGGAAACGAGAGCCGGCGAGATGGACGTGGGCATCGACAGACCTCTTCGAGGCTGAAAAACGAAAGAAGGGGAGAAAGGGAGATCCCCCGCGTTCCCGCGTCTTTCCGCGAAGAGGCCCTGCGAGTGGTGGCGCCGATGAACGGCTCAGAACGACAGCACGGCCCTGCGCATCTCGAGCGAGACGCGGGGGCCGGTAAATCGACGAGCGAGGCGCGTGAGTTCCACGAAGCGAAAGAATGAGCTCGCGCGCGCGGTTCGTCAACCTGAGGTCGGAGTCGATGACGGGCTCAGCCAGGACCTTTGGTGAGCTCGGCGCGGCCGCAGCTGCAACGCTCGGGCGGCTTCCGGTGCACGGCACAATCTCGCTCATGGGGGCCGTCGCGCAGGCAGGCGGGGCAGTTACACGGGAATCCGGGTGGCTGTTCCGAGAGTTCTTGCTGCTCCACCGGCTTGGCAGCGCTCGCCTTGCGTGCGTCTTCGGCCATCTCCGCAAGATGGGGACTCAGCGTGTCGTCGCAACGCTCTCTCGGCGGATCGGTCGCGCTACGGGCGTCTGCCGTTTCCGAGAGCACGCCACGCTGCCCACTCGGTTCGGGGCTCTTCCGTCACCGACTCGAGAGAGTCGGGCAGCTCTATCGCTGGCAGACCGGCGAGTAAGCGCGCCAGGTTCTGGGCGTCGAACGGAGCGCGCACCTTCACGTCGTTGTCGAAGTACACGAACACTGGGCGCCCTCCCGCCTGCCACTTTCGAATGCGAGCCGCCCAGGGTTTCAAGGCCTTGGCGCCGTAGCCGCTCACGTAGAGCCGCTCGGCTCCGTGAAGGCGCGCGTAGGCGAAGTCGGCCGTCACGTCCTCAATCACCGGGTAGAGACCCGCAGAGTCAGCGACGCAGGAGGCGATGCCATAAGCCCGCAGCAGCTCGACGTAGCGAGGATCGGCGAAGCTTTCGTGTCGCACCTCGACGGCGTGCTGGATGGGTCGGTCCGGATCGTCGACGCAGACGACCGCGCGCTCGCGGAGCCGCGCGTCATGCTTTCCGGCCAGGCGCTCGACCTCGCGCAGCGACTTCGGCAAGAGGTCGAAGAAGCCTCGCAGCCGTTCCGGCTCGAAGCCCAGGTTGGGGGGAAACTGCCAGAGGATGGGTCCGAGCTTGTGCCCCAGGCAGAGCAGGCCGGAGGCGAAGAAGTTGGCGAGCGCGATCTCGACGTCACGCAGGCGCTTGAGGTGCGTGATGAAGCGGCTGCCCTTGATGGCGAAGATGAAGTCGTCCGGGACTTGCGAGTACCAGGCGCGATAGCTCGAGGGCCGCATCAGCGAATAGAACGAGCCGTTGAGCTCGATGGTTGAAAATACGCGGCTGGCGAAGCGGAGCTCGTCTGCCTGGCGCAACCCCTTCGGGTAAAAGACGCCGCGCCACTGAGGATACGTCCAGCCAGAGATGCCGATCCGGACGCGGGGGCGCTCCTTCATGGGCAGCGATCATTGCAACGGGAGTGCCATCTGGACCGACGCTTGCATCCAATGGCGCGGAGGGCCGAAGCTATGTTGGTTCATCATTTGAACTGCGTCACGAGCTGCCCACTGGGCGGCAAGTTGATGGACGGCGAGAGTTCGGGGTTACGAGGGGCCCTGGTCTGCCATTGCCTGCTCGTCGAGGCGAATCGCGAGCTCGTGCTGATCGATACGGGCTTCGGCTTGCTGGACGTCGCGAACCCGCGAGTGCGCCTGAGCAAGGCGATGCTCGCGCTACTGCGGCCCGAGCTCCGCGCGGACATGACGGCCTACCGCCAGATCAAGGCCATGGGCTTCGATCCCAGGGACGTGCGGCAGATCGTGTTGACTCACCTGGATTTCGATCACGCCGGCGGCCTCGACGACTTCCCCGAAGCGACGGTGCATTTACTCGCGCTGGAACGCGACTCGGCGGCAGAGCAGAAGACGATGCTCGATCGCATGCGCTACCGCCCCCAACAGTGGTCCTCTCGAGAGCGCTGGGTCGTGTACCCCGAGGGCGGTGGGGAGCCGTGGTTCGGCTTCGATTGCGTGCGGGGCCTAGACGGTGTCCCCCCGGAGATCGTGCTCGTTCCGTTGATCGGTCACACGCTGGGTCACGCCGGAGTCGCCGTGCGGCGCGACGATGACTGGCTGCTCATGGCCGGCGACGCTTACTTCTTTCGCGAGGAGATGAACCTCGATCGACCCTGGTGTACGCCGGGCCTCGACCTCTATCAGCGGATGATGGAGAAGGATCACGAGCGCCGTCTCGGCAACCAGGTACGGCTGCGGCAGCTGATTCGCGAGCGCGGTTCGGAGGTCAGCGTCGTCTCGGCGCATGACGTGGTCGAGTTCGTGCGCGTCGCGGGTCATCCCCATGATCGAGCCTTCGGGAGCACGGCGCCGGTGTCGGAGCGCCGCCCTGCTTTCGACGTCGGCCATTGGGGTCATCGCGCCACGCCGTGAGGCACGCCTTGGCCACGACAGCCGTCTCGCGGAGTGCTGACGAGAGCGAGTATCACCCGTCGCGTTGATGTGAGCGGCTACTTCGACGGGTATAGCGATTGCAACACCACGGACGGGGATCGGGGGAGCTTCCTGGGGACGGGGAAAGGAGAGAAGCAATGGCGAACCAAGTTCAATCGCCCGAAGATGTCGCTACCAAGGCTCGGGAAGGCGCCGAGCAGCTCAAGGAGCGGGCGACAGGGCGAGTCGAGGAAATACGAGAGAGGGCAATGTCGGGCAAGGACAAGCTGAGCTCGCGCGTGCGCCGCGTGGGATCGGTGATTCACTCGGCAGGCGATCAGATCCGAGGAGAGGAGGAGGCCTGGGCTCGCTACGCGGACCAAGTCGGCGAGCGCGTCGAGCGCGTGGCGGACTACCTGCGTACGACCGACCCGCGGCAGGCGATGCGCGACGTGGAGCGGTTCGCGCGCCGAGATCCTGCGATCTTCATCGGCGGAGCGTTTCTACTCGGGCTCGCGGTGTCGCGCTTCTTCAAGGGCTCACGAATGAGCGAAGAAGTGGAGGCGACGGAGAGCAGCGACACCTGGGCGCCCTATGACGACGTCGCCCCGTACGACGCCGTAGAGCCGTACGACGACGTAGAAGGAGCGGTTCACTAGGAGGGCTCATGGCTGACCAATACTATGAAGAGTTCGGCGAGCGCTCGACCCAGGCGGAACGGCCCGTGCGGGAGCTCTTGTCGGACCTCTGGGCAGATACACAGACGCTCGTGCGGCAAGAGTTGAAGCTCGCGAGCGCCGAGGTCGAATCGAAGATCGAACAGACCAAATCCGACGTCATGAAGGCGGCGATGGGCGCCGGCGCCGTGTACGCGGGCGTGCTCGCGCTGGTCGCGGCGCTGGTCTTGTTCGTGGCAAAGTTCGTGGCTCCGTGGGTCTCTGCGTTGATCGTGGGCGTGGCGGTCCTCGGGCTCGGCTACGCGCTCCTGCGCTCCGCCAAGGAGGTCGGCGCGCGGAGCCTCAAGCCGGAGCGGAGCATGAGTCAGTTGCGCGAGGACGTGAGGACCATGAGGGAGGCGACGCGATGAACACCCGTGACCAATCGAGAGAACAGGAAATCGAGAGCGCCGAGGCGAGCGCCGAGGCGGCGAGGAACAGAATAGAAGGAGAGCTACAGGCTCTAGGTGACAAGCTCACACCGGAGCACATCAAGGAGGAGATCAAGACCGACGCGAAAGAAGCGGTAGTTCAGGCCAAGGACGTGGCCCTCGAGAAGGTGAGCGAAGTGAAGGAGAGCGTGACGGACGTGGGGCGCTCGACCCTGCAGTTCGCCGAGCGGAACCCGATCCCGCTCGCGCTCATCGGCGCGGGGATCGGCTGGCTGCTCGCGTCGCGTTCGCGCGGAGGCCGCCTCTACCGGCGTGGACCGGGCGTGTATTCGGGAGAGACGCGTGAGCGCGCCATCGTCCCGCGCGTCGAGGAGATGATGCACGAGGGCGCCGAGAAGACCCGGCACCTGCGCTCTCAGGCGCGAGATCGGATGACGCGCTGGGGGCGCGGCTCGCGGAGCTACGCCAGGGAGAGCCCGCTCGCGCTCGGCGCCTTGAGCCTTGCCACTGGTATAGGTGTGGGCCTCGCGTTGCCAGCGACCCGAAGAGAAGAGGAGCTGTTTCGCTCCGCCCGAGAAAGGTGGGGCGGCCAGGCTCGCGGCACGGCAGAGCAGGTGAAGCAGACGGTCAAGGAGACGGCTCGCGAGATCAAAGACAAGCTCGCGGAGCCGTTGACGCACTGAACGCGTCGCCTCGACTCTTCAGGCTCGGCCTCGAAGTTCCAGCCCGGCTCGGCTGGCCTTCGGGGCCCACGTGCGCGCTTGCGTCGTCTTTGCCGGCATGAGACGAGGGCTCGATGAACGTCGAGCTCGTTCCTGCCCTGGAGAGCGACCAGCCGAGGCTAGAGAACCTGCTCGAGCTCTACGTGCATGATTTCAGCGAGCTCCTCGGGCTCACGCCTGGTGAAGACGGGCGCTTTTCGTACCCGAAGCTGCCGACCTATTTTCGAGAAGAGGGGCGCGCACCGTTCTTGCTGCGAGCAGACGGGCGCCTTTCGGGGTTCGCGTTGGCTTCGCGCGGTTCGCTGGTGTCCGGAGATCCGGACGTTTGGGACGTGTCCGAGTTCTTCGTCGTGCGAGGCGTTCGTCGGCGCGGCGTCGGCCTAGCGGCGGCGGAAGCGCTCTTTCGAGCTCGCGCGGCGACCTGGGAAGTGCGAGTGATGGATCTCAACGCTTCGGCGCGGCGCTTCTGGGATCGGACGATCGAGCAGGTCACCGAGGGGCGTTACACCCTCGAGCCCTGGAGGCGCGAGGATGGATCGCCGTGGCACGTGTTCCGCTTCAGGAGCGGGAACGACGCCCCGCGCTAAGCTTGCGCGAATTTCTCCTCGCCCGACCGCGACGATTGCTCCTAGGGATGCACGGCGTTAGCGGAGGAGCAATGCGACGCGACTTTGCGAGCGACAACAACGCCGGAGTGCACCCCGAGGTGATGGCGGCGATCGCGGCCGCGAACGTGGGGCACGTCAGGGCCTACGGGGACGACCCGGTGACCGAGGCGGCGGTGGGAAAGCTCCGCGAGCACTTCGGCGAGCAGACCGAAGCCTTCTTCGTCTTCGGAGGAACCGGCGCGAACGTGCTCGGCCTCAAGGCGATCACCGAGCCTCATCACGCCGTGCTGTGCGCGAGCTCGGCGCACATCTATCGCGACGAGTGCGGAGCGCCCGAACGCTTCACCGGCTGCAAGCTGAACCCGGTGGAGGCGCCGAACGGAAAGATCGAGCTCGAGTCCTTGAAGCCGTGGCTCGCCGACAAGGCGAGCGAACATCACAACCTCCCGCGCGTGCTCTCGATCACTCAATCGACCGAGCTCGGTACCGTGTACCAGCCGCACGAGATCGCGAAGCTTGCCGAGTTCTGCCGCGCGCACGAGCTCTACCTTCACGTCGACGGTGCGCGGCTCGCGAACGCGGCGGCGTCGCTCGGCGTGAGCATGCGAGCGATCACGAGCGACGTGGGTGTAGACGTGGTGACGCTGGGCGGAACCAAGAATGGATTGCTCGGGGGTGAGGCAGTTTTGTTCTTGAACGGGCTCCGCGCGAAAGATTTCAAGCGGCTGAGGAAGCAAGCGATGCAGCTGTCGTCCAAAATGCGCTTCGTCGCGGCTCAGTTCCTCGCGCTCTTCACGGATGAGCTCTGGTTGCGGAACGCTTCGCATTCGAACGCCATGGCGAGGCGTCTTGCCGAAGGGTTACGCTCCGCCAAAATCCGCGTCGCATTCCCCGTGGAGAGCAACGGAGTCTTCGCGTATCTTGGTTCGGGCGCGATCGAGAACCTGCAAAAGCAGGCCTACTTCTACGTCTGGGATGAGACTGAAACGCTGGAGCCCGACGGCACCTTGTTGACTCGCTTGATGACGAGCTTCGACACGACGGAGGAGGACGTGGACGCCTTCGTCGCCGAGGTTCTCAGGCTGTCGGAACCACAGCGAGCACCGGTGTAGGGAACCGGAGCTGAATCGATAGGGGGCAATAATACGCCGGGGCTGTTCCCACCCACCCCCTGCAGGCTCGTAACCTCGCGCAGCGCGGAGAAATTGCCATGAACTGGGTGAAGCATCTCTCGGCAGTGGCGATCGTCGGCACCTTGGCCGGCGTCGCTTGTGGTTCGGACGACGATTCGGACGGCTCCAGCGGGGGCAACGGCGGCACCGGCAATAGCGGCGGCACCGATTCCGGTGGCGCGGCCGGGGAGTCGAGCGGCGGCTCGTCGGCGGGCCAAACGGCCAGCGGCGGTACCCTCTCTCAAGGCGGTGAACCCGGCGCGGGCGGCGCGGATATCGGCAACGGTGGCTCCCCGCCCGATTCGGGTTGTCAGCGCTTCAACGAGCTCTGTGAGACCGACGATCAGTGCTGTTCGGGTCAGTGCAACACCGACACGAATACGTGCGAGTCGACGGTGGGTCAGTGCAGAGCCGCCGGTGACGCTTGCGAGGTGGCGACGGACTGCTGCACCCTGCGTTGCGAGAGCGAGGAGTGCTCGAGCGACGCCTGCATCTCGGACGGAGAGGCCTGCGAAGACGACGCCGAGTGCTGCGGCGGTCAGTGCGTCGACGGCTCCTGCCTGGCGCTGAACCCGAGCTGTAAGACGGCCGGTAACGACTGCGGCTCGAACGGCGACTGCTGTTCCAAGCTGTGCGGTGAGGACGGCAAGTGCACGCTCGGCGCGTCGTGGTGCATCCAGCCCGGCGACGCCTGTTCGCGCAACGAGGACTGCTGCAGCGCCGAGTGCAACATCGCCGAAGGGGCGAGCATCGGTACCTGCGCCATCCCGCCCTCCGGGTCGACTTTCTGTAGCGGCGTCGAAGGCGTGGTCTGTGAAGGCTGCGGTGATTGCTGCAGCCGCCTCTGCGCTCCGTTCGGTCCGACCGGCGTCTCGGTTTGCCAGCCGGTGAGCGGCTGCCACACCACCGGCGAGCTCTGCCGTCAGGACTCGGACTGCTGCGGCGGCACGCTGGACGAGTCGTTGCCTGGTTGGGGCAACGGTCAGTGCCAGATCGAGCCGGGTCACGCGATCGGCATCTGCCGCAACCCCATCAACGGCGCGGAGAACCCCGCCGGCGCGTGCAGCCCGCAGGGCAACGTCTGTCACTACAAGGACTACGAGTGCAGCATCTCTTCGGCGCGCGCGAACTGCTGCGACGGGCTGGGCGCAAAGGGGACCTGCCGGCTCGATCCGCTCGGTGTCCCGCGCTGCAACGGCCTGGGCGACGAGTGCCGCCCCGAGGGTGACACCTGCGCATCGAACGCCGACTGCTGCGACTTTGCCCCCTGCGTTCCGGACGACGAGGGCGTGCTCCGCTGCGGCAGCAGCGAGTGCGTACCGAAGGGTGACACCTGCACCATCAACGGTGACTGCTGCCCTGGTTCCATCTGCGTACGTCCACCCGGCTCGACGGTGGGAACCTGTGACGGCGAGCCTCCGCCCGGTGGTGAAGGTGGCGCACCCGGCGCCGGCGGCGGACCCGGCGATACCTGCGCCGAGTACGGGCAGATTTGCGACGTGTCCGGCGATTGCTGCAACAGCGTTCCCTGCACCGACGGTGTTTGCCGCTACGATCTCGGGTAACCATCATGAAAGAAACAGCGCAATCGGGGCCGCGCTCGTTCGGCGGGCGCGCGCTCCTCTCGGCGGGCACTCTCGTCTTGGCGTCCGTCATTGCCGTGGCGTGCGGCGATGACGACGACGCGGATTCCGGCGGGCTATCGGGCGGAAACGGCGGGAGCGCCGGCAGCAGTCAGGGCGGCACCGCCGGGACGGGGATCAGCCTGGGCGGCGCGCCGGACACCGGTGGTTCCGACGGGCTCGGCGGCGCGAGCTGCGGTGACGTCGTCGAGGCCGACACGCTGCCGATCAATGTGCTGCTCGTGATCGATCAGTCGGAGAGCATGGTCGACAACAAGCTCGGAAGCGTGACGCGCTGGCAGGCGATGAAAGACGCGCTCTCGGCCACGCTCGAGCCGACGGAGGGGCGGCTTTCGTACGGCCTCAAGCTGTTCCCGGGGGCGCCGCAGTGCGACGTCTCGGAGGGCGTCGACGTCGAGATCGCGACCGAGTCGAGCGAGGACATCCTCGCGGCGCTCGAGGGCGAGCCCAGCGGCGGCACTCCGACCGCTGCGGCGCTCGAGCGAGCGCTCGACTACTTCGAGAACGGCGCGGGGATGAACCTCATGGGCGACAAGTACGTGTTGCTCGCAACGGACGGCGGCCCGAACTGCGTCGAAGCCGACGCGCCCTGCGACGCGGCCGAATGCACGATCAACATCGACGGCAAGTGTCCCGACGGCGTGAACTGCTGCGCCGAGGACGCCGATAAAGAGGCCTGCCTCGACGACGACGGCGCGATCGCCGCAGTGACGGCGCTCGCCGAAGCGGGCATCAAGACCATCGTGGTCGGGATCCCGGGGACGGAAGAGTACGAGAGCACCCTGAACGCCATGGCCGAGGCGGGCGGCTTGCCGGCGGACGGCGACACCAGCTACTACGCCGTCGCCGAAGGCGGGGGCGCGAAAGGCCTGACGGATGCGTTGCTCTCGATCACCGAGACCTTGATCAGGACGTGCGAGTTCGAGCTCGCGAGCCAGCCGCCGTTTCTCGATCGAGTCAACGTCGAGGTGGACGGCGAGATCGTGCCGCGCGTCGAGGGCGGCGGGGAGGAAGGCTGGGACTACGCGGACGAGGGCGTGAGCCCGCCTACCGTCGTGCTCCAGGGAGCGACTTGTGACCAGGTGGAGAGCGAAGGCGCCGAGACGGTCAAGATCTTCTACGGCTGCGAGACGGTCGTGAAGTAACCAGGTGGGGTGGCGGACTCCCGAGGGTGGCCTTAAAGATGGGCCACCCTCATGTCCAAGGCAGCCTTTCTAGCCCGAGTCCGCGGGCCAGTGCTCACGCCGGGAGATCCGGAGTACGCCGCCGAAGTGGCGCTCTTCAACACGGCCGCCGCGCAGTCACCCGCGATTGCGGTCGGGGCCACGTCGAGCGAAGACGTGGTCCAGTCCGTGAGGGTCGCGCGCGAGCTCGGGCTGCGGGTGAGCGTTCAAGGCGCGGGCCACGGCGGGATCCGGCCCGTTCGAGCCGGGGTGCTCATTTCGACGCGCAGGCTCGACCAGGTGAGCGTCCACGCGGAGTCGCGCATCGCGACCGTCGCCGCCGGAGCGCGCTGGTCCAAGGTGGTCACCGCCGCGGCCGAGCACGGGCTCGCGCCGATTTGCGGATCTTCGACCGACGTGGGCGTGGTCGGCTACCTGCTCGGCGGTGGGCTCGGTCCGCTCGCGCGCAGTCACGGTTTCAGCTCCGACTACCTGACGAGCGCGCGTGTCGTCACGGGTACGGGTGAGCTCGTCGA
This sequence comes from Pseudomonadota bacterium, assembly GCA_023419055.1. The sequence continues at coordinate 13,418 of JAEZYO010000960.1, forward strand.
CGCGAGCGCCGAGGAGAGGCCCGATCTGCTCTGGGCGCTTCGCGGAGGTAAGGTCGGGCTCGGCTCGGTGACGGAGGTTCGGGTGCGGCTCATCCCGCTCCGCACGCTCTACGCGGGCTTCATCGCTTTCGACGAGCCTCACCTCGAACAGGCGCTGCGGGGCTACGTCGATTGGACGAAGCAGGCGGAGGCCCGCGTGACCACGAGCGTGGCCGTCATCCGCTATCCCGATCTCGAAGGCGTGCCGCCGATGTTTCGCGGCAGGCGGATCTTGAACCTGCGCTTCGCCTATCCTGGGTCCAACCAGGACGGCGAGCGCCTGGCGGGGCCGCTCCGTTCGCTCGCTCCGGTCTACTTCGACGGCCTGGGGGAGCTCTCGGCCGTCGACGTGGCCAAGATCAGCAACGACCCGCGCGAGCCCATGCCGAGCTCGATCCAGGCGATGTTGCTCGGCTCGATCGACCAGGAGTTCGTCACACGGCTGCTCGGCGAGCTGGCCGCCGATTCGCCCTTCGTCGCGTGCGAGCTCCGACACCTCGGCGAGGCCACGCGCGTCGACGTCCCCGAAGGCTCGGCCGTGGGGGGACGCGAAGCCGAGTATTCGCTCGGGCTCGTGGCGGCGAACCCTGCCACCTTCGAGAGCGTGCCCGCCGCCGGAGACCGCCTGCGGGGAGCCATCGAGCGGTACGTCGCGCCGGAGACGAACGTAAACTTCCTCGGTGCGGTGCGCTCGAAGGAGCATTTCGAGAGCGCGTGGCCGGCGTCCACCGTCAGGCGGCTCACCGAGGTGCGCAAACGCTATGATCCGGAAGGCGTATTCTCCTTCGAGTGAGCAGCGCGTGAAAGTGCGCGGCGGCACGATGTAGCGCGGAGCACTTCATGCTTCGCGAAAGCCGGCGCGAACGCGAGAGAGCGCGCGAGTGATCTTACGCCCAGGAATAGGGGTGAGTGTCGCTTTCGCGCTGAAGTAATATCCGGGTATGACCGCTACGCGGGGGTCGGAAGGTCCGCCGTCGTCACTCGGCATCCGCATGAGCGACGACTTGTTTCGTGGGCTCCTCGAAGCGGCGCCCGACGCGATGGTGATCATCGACGCGCACGGTCGCATCTGCCTCGTGAACGGCCAGGTGGAGACGCTCTTCGGCTACCAGCGCGACGAGCTCATCGGTCAACCCATCGAGATCCTGGTTCCGGAGCGCTATCGCGCGGCTCACCCCCAGCACCGGAGGGACTACGCCCTCGATCCTCGCGCGCGCCCGATGGGGGCGACACTCGCGCTTTCGGCTCGCCGCAAGGACGGGCGCGAGTTTCCGAGTGAGATCAGCCTGGCTCCGTTGAAGACCGAGCGCGGCACGCTGGTGACCGCGGCCATTCGAGACGTGACGGTGCGCAAGCAGGCCGAGGAGAAGTTTCGTGGCCTGCTCGAGACCGCGCCGGACGCGATGGTGATCGTGAACCGCGAAGGCCGAATCTTGCTGGTCAACGCCCAGGGCCTGAAGCTCTTCGGGTACAACCGGGAGGAGCTCGTCGGTCAAGACGTGGAGATCCTCGTCCCGGCGCGCTTTCGAGGGAAGCACCCGTCCCACCGCGCTCACTACTTCGCGGAGCCTCGCCTGCGCGCGATGGGCTCCGGACTCGAGCTCTACGGCCTTCGCAGGGACGGCAGCGAGTTTCCCGTCGAGATCAGCTTGAGCCCGCTCGAGACGGAAGAAGGGATCCTGATCTCCGCTGCCATCAGGGACACCACCGAGCGCAAGCGCGTGGCCGAAGCTGCAGCGCGGCTCGCGGCCATCGTCGAGTCCTCCGACGACGGGATCATCCGCCTGGAGCTCGACGGCACGATCTCGAGCTGGAATCGCGGGGCCGAGCGCATCTTCGGCTACTCCGCGGCGGAAGCCATCGGTATGCCGGTGGCGATCCTGCTCCCGCCCGAGTGCTCGGGCGAAGAGGTAGAGATCCTGGCGGTGCTCCGGGAGGGGCAGCGCATCGAGCATTTCGAAACGCTGCGGCGGCGCAAGGACGGCAAGTTCATCGTCGTCTCGCTCAGCAGCTCGCCCGTCCACGACGCGCAAGGGAACC
>JAEZYO010000016.1 GCA_023419055.1 Pseudomonadota bacterium
GCCGACCACGATCACGCCGGCAATGAGGCCGATGATGATCGCGGACAGGGGAGTCACCACATCGGCACCGGCCGTGACGCCCACGAGGCCGGCGAGGATGCCGTTCAAGGTCATCGAGAGGTCGGGCTTCTTCGTGACGAACGCGTACGCGACGATGGATCCCACGCCGCCCGCAGCCGCGGCCAGGCAGGTGGTGACGAGCACGAGGCTGGTGAGCCCCGGGTCCGCAGAGAGGACGGACCCTCCGTTGAATCCAAACCAACCGAGCCAGAGCAAGAAGACGCCGATCACGGCGGACGGCATGCTGCTGCCCGGCATGGGGTTGACGCGCCCGTCCTTGCCGTACTTGCCGATGCGCGGCCCGAGGAACAGCGCGCCCACCAGCGCCCCCCAGCCACCGACGGAGTGGACCACGGAGGAGCCGGCGAAGTCGTAGAAGCCCGCCTCCTGCAGCCAGCCGCCGCCCCACTTCCACGAGCCGGCGATGGTGTAGACGAACGCGACGAACAGCGTCGAGAACGCCATGAAGCTCCAGAGCTTGATGCGCTCCGCGACCGCACCCGAGATGATGGTCGCGCACGTGGCGGCGAACATCGCCTGGAAGAGGAAGTCGGTCCAGTACGTGTATCCGTGCGAGGCGGCGTACTCTGCCGTCACCGCGTTGTCGGGAGGGGTGAGGCCGAAACCGGAGAAGCCGAGCCAGCCGTTGAACTCGCCCGGGTACATCAGCCCGAACCCGACCGCGAAATAGGTGAGCAGGCCGATGAGCGGGACGAAGGTGTTCTTGAACAGGATGTTGACGGTGTTCTTGCTGCGGGAAAGCCCCGACTCCACCGCGGCGAACCCGAGGTGCATGATGAACACGAGCGCCGTGCACACCATCATCCAGACGTTATTGGCCGTGAATTCCCCGGGGGTCACCTTGACCTCGTCGGCGGCAAGCGCGACCGCAGGGGTCAGCAGTACCAGCGAGGCGAGCAAGCTCGCGCTGAGTTTCTTCATCTCGATTTCCTTTCGCACCCGCCGCCACAGCGGCGCGCCGGAAGTGGTTTCGTGACGGATTGAGTACGCGCCGAGGATTTTCGAGATCGTTTCCGGACCTGCGCTTCAACGTAAACTAAGGGCGTGCCAAAAGGAGTCGGTGTGCCTTCGTGGCGCATCGCTGCGGGTGCAGCGTACATTGACGGGCGCTTCCGATGATGCTGGTAGCGTTGCTCGACGCTCCGAAACCTGCGAAGCGGTCTCTACCGAACGAGTGATGGATGGAATCGCGCACCTTCGAGAACCAACCAGGTCTTCCACCTCCTCCGCCGGGCTCATGGGGCCCAGCTCGCCGACTGGCGCGAAGGGCGCTGGCGCCGGTCGAGCGCTTCCTGAAGATCGAGGCGGCGAGCGGCGTGCTCCTGCTGCTCGTGGCGATGGTCGCGCTCGTCTGGGCAAATTCGCCCCTTCGTGACTGGTACTCGGCGATCTGGCACACGCCGTTCGGGCTCCGGCTCGGGCCCTGGGCGTTCGAGCGAGACCTTCATTTCTGGATCAACGACGGCTTGATGACCGTCTTCTTCTTCGTCGTGGGCCTCGAGATCCGGCGCGAGATCCATCGGGGAGAGCTGGCGGAGCTCCGGCGCGCGGCGTTACCGCTCGCTGCCGCGCTCGGTGGCATGCTGGCGCCCGCCGGGCTCTACCTGATCTTCAATCACGGTCGCGCCTCGTCGGTCGGCTGGGGGGTGCCGATGGCGACGGACATCGCGTTCGCCGTCGGTGTGCTCACGCTGCTCGGAAAGCGCGTCCCGGCTGCTCTCCGAGTGCTCCTGCTCGCGCTGGCCGTGATCGACGACGTGGGGGCGATCATCGTGATCGCGCTCTTTTATTCCGGCAGCCTCTGGTGGCCGGGCTTTTTGATCGCGGCCGCCGGGTGGGCGGCGATCGTCCTTTTGCAGAAGTTTGGCGCCCGTTCGCCCTGGGCTTACCTCGTCCCCGCTGTCGTGATCTGGGCGGGCGCGTACCGCGGCGGCATTCACCCGACGCTCGCGGGGGTGATCGTCGGCCTGATGACTCCGGTGCAGGCCTGGCTCGGTACGGGACACTTCTTGGCGGTGACCGAGGGAGAGGTGCAGCGCCTGCGTGAAGGCGACACGGACGACGAGCACGCGCTCCTCCCTCACCTCGACAAGCTGAATAGCGTGCAACGCGAAGCCGTTTCGCCGGTCGAGCGGCTGCAACATTCACTTCACGGCTTCGTCGCCTACGGGATCATGCCGCTCTTCGCGCTCGCGAACGCAGGGGTGCCGCTCGGAGAAGCTTCGCTCGACGGCGCTGGGTTGCCTGTGTTTCTCGGAGTGGCGGTCGGCCTGGTGTTGGGTAAGCCGCTCGGTGTGCTGGGCCTCTCGTGGCTCGCATCGCGCGTGGGCCTCACGGCGCTTCCTCGCGGTGTCCGTTGGTCGAAGGTGAGCGTGGTGGGGCTGTGCGCCGGTATCGGCTTCACCATGGCGCTGTTCATCGCGCAGCTCGCCTTTCCTCCGGGACCAATGCTCGAGACCGCGAAGCTCGGTATCCTCTGCGGCTCGGGCGTCGCCGCGGTCATTGCCTACGCCGTGGGACGAGTCATCCTGCGCGAGGAGAAGGAACCCGGCCAGGCGGCGACCTGCGAAGAGGCCGAGAGCTCGACGACCGCTTAGCGCTGCTCCAAGGCCGGACCGGCTTTTCGGGAGCGCGGCTTCGGATCGTCGATGACGGGCGGCGGCTCCCCGGGCTCCGGTGTTCTCGGAGGTTCGCGTACCGGCGGGAGCTCTTCTGGCGGGTCCCGTCGCACCGGTTCCGGGGGCGAGGGGTCGCGTTCGGGAGGCGGTGGAACGGGGCTCTTCTGTGGAGCGGGCTTGGGATCGGGTTCTTGAACGGGTGCCTTCGGGTGCTGACTCGTCGTAGGCGTGTTCATCGGCGCTCTAACCTTGCAGGCCGAGTGCCAGAAATACGCCCGGCCCGACGGTGCTCGGGTCCAAACTGCCGCGGCGCACTTCCGTCACACTCGGCGCATCGCGTGTCCCTGCACCACGGCGTTCAGCGATCCCGGCTGGCGGTGTATGTTCCTCCGGGTGCTCCATCGACGGGAGGTGCGTGTCATGAAGGGTAGAGCGTGGATGTTGGTGGGTGTGTGTCTGTCGAGCCTTGCTGTCCCGGAAGCGGCCGAGGCCTGCGGCGGAGGAGGGATCGTGAGCTCGAAGGCGCCCGGCCTCGTGGGCTCGAATGCACAACGGGTCTTGATCTCGGTGCGTGACGACGGGGTAGGGGGCGCGCCGGACGGGACGGAGGTGATCACGCAGATCGTCGTCCCGGAGACGACGGCTGACTATGGAGCGCTGTTGCCCATGCCCTCCGAACCGATCCTCGACCCGGAGCCGGTTTCGATGGAGGAGCTCGAGGCGCTCGACACGCAAACCGCGCCGCAGATCGTGACGGTGGAGGGGGACGACGGCGGGGGATCCGGCTGCGGTTGCATGGGCACGGGCTCAGTGGCCAAGGATGGGGAAGCGCCGAAGAGGGTTCGAACGAGCGAGCCGGTCGACATCGGGCCAGTGACCGCGGTCGTGCTGAGCGGGACGAGCGAGGCCGTCAACACCTGGCTCGGTGAAAACGGCTTCTTCATTTCCGAGGCAGATGAGGAGACGATCAACGAGTACTCGGGCTACTACTTCGTCGCGATCCGCCGCAATGAACGCGCCGCTCCCGGCGGGCCCACGAGCATCGGCATTCATTTCTCGATGCCAGGCGATCACCGCGAGCTCCCGCTCCGTTTCGCGAGCCTCGGCGCCGCGCCGACGGTCGCCTTTACCCTGTTCCTCGCCACTCCGGACTCGGCCGGGCCGTCACAGCCGTTCGCGGCGCTGACGCTCGACGATCTCGACGGCGAGCTCTTGCGAACCGCGGGCTACAGAGCCGCCCTCGAAAGTGCCGTGCGCGCCCGCAGCCATCGGGCGTTCGTGCTCGAGTCACGCACCTCGGGCGCGAACCTGTCGCTCTCGGGACAGGTCCGCGCTCTCATGGGAGGAACCGTCACCCGCATGAGCACCATCGTGCCGGCTACGGCGCTCACCGAGGATGCTCATTTCTACGCGCCGTACGAAGGTGAAGTCCCGAACGAACGGTTCGCGGCAGCTCCCCGAGACATCGGAGCTCGCGAAGCGAGCGTCGGATCGCTGGGAGGACTCGTGTTGCTCGGGATGTTGAGGCGGCGCGGGCCCCACCGGCTCAGCCGTCGCGGGGCGGTCCGAACCAGGTGGTGAGCGCGTCGACGAGGCCCTGGTCCGTGCCCTCGGAGACCCACGCGACGTGCCCGTCGGGCCGAATCAGTACGGCGCTGGGAGCCGCCACGGCGCCGAGCACGGGGAGCTCCCACGCGCCCGTGTAGCGAGCGTCGACGCGCCGGACTCGGTCCGCCCAGCGAGCGATGTCGAGCGCGCCCGGCTCAGCGAGGTTGAGCAGGACCGCTCGCGCCTCATGGAGCAGGGTGTAAACCCGTCGTGCCCCCTCGGCGGTGACCAGGTCGAGATCGGGCACGCGACGCCCGAGCAGCGGATGTCCCGCGCCGAGATCGTAGCTCACGTCGAGCCCGGACATCATCGCGCCGTACTGCTTGCGCGGCTCCTGCATCGAGAGCAGCCCGGTCACCCTCTGGTGCAAGATCTTGGTGCGTTCATCGCCGCGCATGAGCGCCGTCTGGGCGAGCGTGTTCTCGAGCACGCGCCGAGCGACGGGGTGCCGCTCGGCCTGGTACGTGTCGAGCAGGCTGTCCGGCGAGCTTCCGCGGACGACCTGGGCCAGCTTCCATCCCAGATTCACGGCGTCCTGGACACCGATGTTCAGTCCCTGTCCGCCGGTGGGGGAGTGCACGTGCGCCGCGTCGCCGGCGAGGAGCACGCGCCTCTCTCGGTACGACGCTGCCTGCCGGGCCATATCGCTGAACCTCGAGAGCCAGGTGACGTCATGAATCCCGAAGTCGGTGCCGTACACGGCGACCAGCGTTTCGCGGAGCTCGTCCAACGTCGGCGTTGCGCGTTCCACGATTTGCGGTTCGACCAGCACGAGCCCCACACGCTTGCCTTCCTCGAGCTTGCCGAGAGCATTGATGCCCCTGTCCCCCGCGCGCACGCCCCACGGCGGCTCTTGGCGCATCGAGGCCTCGGCGATCAAGTAGCTGACCGAGGGATCCCACCCGGGAAAGTCGATGCCGGCCTTCTTGCGGATCAGGCTGCGACCTCCGTCACAGCCCACGAGGTACTTCGCCCCGAGTGATCGGACGCCGGACGGCGCAGGCGAGTCCTTCGCGGGCGAGAGCTCGACGCCGACACCGCCGCCGTCTTGCGTGAAGTCCGTCACTTCGAGGCCGCGATAGTGGACGACGCCGAGCTCTTCGACCCACGCGGCGAGGAGGCGCTCGAACTGGCTCTGCGCGAGCGCGAGCCCATAGGGGTGGCGACTCGGAAAGTCGCTGATATCGAGCGGGATCATCGCGAAGCCCGTGACCTGCATCGCCCTTCCTTGCGACAGAAAGCGCTCGGCGACTCCGCGCTGATCGAGCACCTCGATCGTGCGTGAGTGGAGGCCGCGCGCGCGCGGAGCGGGAAGCTCCTGGTTCATGCGTCGCTCGACGATGGCGACATCGACGCGAGCGAGGGCGAGCTCGGCCGCCAACATGAGCCCCGTCGGTCCTCCTCCTGCGATCACCACGTCGTGCTGAGTCATGGTTGTCATGGCCGAGCACTCTGCGGCAAAGGGAGGGGATTGCCGCAAGACCCAGGGTCTGGCATATAACGGAAGTGGAGAGGCGCCGGGGTTGCTCTTCCGTCTCATTCCGAGCCTGCTGACTCGCCAGGGGCGGGCACGCAGTCGCTTGAAATCAATCACAAAACGCGCGGAGGGCGCGCTCGCTCGAGGCGGCACACCCTCCGTGCGGGAACGCACCGGAGCCCGGCTAACGCTCGCTCAGTCGCACTCGGGCAGAGTCACGGAGCAGGCAGCCCAACCGAGGTTCAAGCGCGCTGCTTCGACCGACTGCACCAAGCCGACGCTGAGCGCCGCGATCATGTTCTGATTCGGCACCTCCTCGCTGTCGCCGTTCGTGCACGTCTCCGAGCTCTGGTAGTTGACCTTCACGGACACGATCTGAGAGGTCAGGCCGAACACTGGCTCCAGGGTGTCCACGAGTGAGCCGCCGACATCACCCACGATGTCGTCGACCAGGAGCTCGAAGAGGTCATTGCCCGCGTCCTCGACGATGAGCTCGTACACCGGCTGGAGCAGAGCGCTCAACGAGCCGTCCACCGTGCGCAAGGCGTCGATCGCGAGGATCAGCGCCGACGCGAGCCCTTGCCCGACCAGGCCGCTGCTGTCGTTCGTGGGTGCCGGCAGGTTGCCGGTCACCGCCTGCTCGAGCGAGAACGTCCACGTCACGTCGACTGCACCACCCACCACCGCGCCCTGCCAGCGGAGGGTGATCATCACGGCGTCGAGCGAGCCTTCGAGCGAGCCCAGGGCAGCGGTGGTCGCGTCTCGAAGGATTTCCCCAAGCGGCTCGGTGAGGAGCGTGTAGGTGTTGGCGTCGATGATCTCGGTGTTCGGCGGCTGATGGTTGAGGCCGCCTTGCACCAGCTGGTCGAGGTGCACCGCGATGGTGCCATTCGAGAGATCGAGCGTGACCGCCTCGTTTTCGGAGGTCAGAGTCTGCGTCAGGATGTCCTGGAACACCTCGCCCTGCAGGTTCGAATCGACCGTGATCGTCGGCGCCGGGAGCCCGGGGATCGAGCCGATGAGCTGCAGGATCCCGCCGCTCAAAGCCTGGGTGACGAGCTGTTCGATCTGCGTGTCGAGCGCACCGACGGCGCCGTAGAGGTCGTCCGCCGCGTTGCCGACGAGCGGCGAGCCGAGCACGAGATCGACGTCGCCCACGCGATAACGATTCGAGAGCTGACCGTCGACGAACGAGGTCTCGGCGGCGAAGGCGCCGAGCTCGAGGTGCAGCGTGTCCAGGAGCCCGCTCGGAACTACCGGACCACCGGCGGCAACGAGATCGATCACGAACGGCTCGGAGGGATCCAGGCCGGGCTCGAACGAGAGGTTCTCCCCGAGCGTGCCCGAGCGGCCGTTGCAGTCGACGGGAGAAGTCGCCTCCGTGCGCGAAGTGAGGAGCAGGATGTCCCCCAGATCCACGACGGTCCCGAGCAAGGCCAGGTTCGCGTCGGCGGGGACGGAGCCGCTGTTCGCTCCTTCGTTGCCCGGGAACCACGCCGAGCTCTGGCCCAGAAAGACCGCCGGGTCATTGAGGAGCGAGAGGAAAACCGGCGCCGCGTCGGCTCGAGATTCGCCGTCGTCGCCCGCGCCTCCGCTGCCGGCCGAGCCCGCGCTCCCGCCGCTACCAGCGCTCCCGCCGCTGCCAGCCGTGCCGCCGTTCCCGCCAGCGGTGCCGCCGCTGCCGTCGTCACCCGCGCAGCCCGCTGCGCCTGGTTCGTCGCCGCTGCCGCCGCTGTGCGAGCCCCCGCTATGCGTGCCGCCGTAGTGGCCGCCCGTCGCGTCGCCCGTGCCGTGCCTGCTGCATTCGCTGCAATCCGGTTCTGTCTCGATGCCTTCCGCGCAGCCAACGCCGACGAGCGCCGAGACGATCGCGACGAAGCCGAGAGTAACGTTGAGTCCGAGATGGTGACGCACGAAGATTTCCCTGTGAGTAGTGGTGGTTGATGGTTGTCGGTCCACCGCTGACGAATCAGCGGCCGCGAGCACCACTGCAGCTCGTGTGCCGCTCCACCAGCGCCACTCATCGGGAGTGCGCGCGACGAAGATCACGGCATCGGCGCCGTTTGCGGCTCGCGCGCCGCGCAGCGGCTCGCACCGGCGGGTGCAAGGCGTTGCCCTCGCCTTAAAATGCCGACTCCTCAGCACAATGTGTGTGCGATGTCGGCTCCGACCTGCGCTCTGAAAAGTGCGCCGGTTTACGCTCAAACGCTGCCGTCGATCGCCGCCAACACCGCGAGCAGCCCCGGCCTACCTTCGGCGAGCGCAATGCGACCCGCCCACGAGAGCTCTGCGGTGCCGCTCGCGTAGGCCGTGATCGTGGCAAGCTCCTCGTTCGCTTCGGCGGCGTAGTTCTTCTGGAAGGCAGAGATCGCGTTGCCGAGGCGCATGCGGACTTCCGTGTAGCGGCGCCGCCGCTCCTCCGGAAGACCTTCTCGGTTGAGATCGAGCTTGTCGATGCAGACCTGGCCTCGAGGCGTGCGAGCGAAGATGAGCCCAGTCGCGGGATCGAGGCCGAGGTCGACGGCCGGATCGTCGAACATCGGGTGGATGAAGAGCGGAGCTTCGGTCGCTTCGTCGCCCGGCTGCCAGGCGTAGGCCTTGGCCTTCACGGGAAAGCGAGTGCTCTTGCCGACCAGCTTGCCGCTCGGAAGCCGAGTGGGGCGATTGCAGCGCGCGCACGTCGGCAAGAGGTTCTTCCAGTGATAGGCGAGCCAATAGTAGCCAGGGTGCGGTGCACGCCCTCCCGGCATTTCGACCTGCACGACCTCGTCGTTCTCGTCGGTGACCGCGCCTTTCGGTCGAAAGTGGTCGATGTCACCCGACTGGTCGAGCACGAACTTCCGCTCGCAGTAGGCGCATTTGCCGTGGAAGGCGTCGTAGTAGACCTCTCGCATGCGCTTGTAGAGCGCGTCCTTGAATTTCGGCTTCTGTCCGCCCTGGACCGTGGCGTTCACTTGCGAGGTCGCCTCGAGCGCTTCTTCCACCCACTTGAGCCAGTCTTCGGTGGTGGGCTCCTTGAACGCGATCTTGATCATTCGACCCCCTCGGTTCCCAAGAGCTTGTTCAGCTGGCGCTTCAGCTCCGCCTCGTCCTTCGGATCGAGCGCCGGCTTCTCGAACGTGCGCTCGGCTTCGGCGGCGGCCGCGATCTCGTCCTCCTTCGCCCGCTGCTGCGCCCGCTCCCGCGCGGTCTCGCCCAGGCTGAGGACGTCGCGCAGCCGATCTCGAAGCTCTTCGATCGCGTCGAGATCGGCCTGCGACGGGTCGGCCTTGCCGAGCAGGCGCGTGTAGCGAGCGATAAGCTCCTCGGTCTTCTCTCCGCGCGTCGTGGCGAGTGAGAAGGCGTCGCTCGTGAGGACCTGGTCGGCGCGGTAGTAGAGGATCTTGTCGTCGAGGGTCGTTATCGCGAGGTGACCCTGTTCGTCACGAAGGAAGCGGACGACCTCACCCGGTTGAGTAGAGCTCACGATCAACGGCGAGTGAGTCGTCGCCACGACTTGAAGGTTCGGGACGAGCTTCCGCAGCGTCGGAATGAGCCGCTGTTGCCACTCCGGATGCATGTGCGCGTCGATCTCGTCGATCAGCACCAGCGCGGGGGCTTCCTCGGAGCGAGCGGCGCTGTCGGGGCGGGTCTCGTGCAGCCGCATCAGGAGCGCGCCTACCCAGCCGAAGACCGAGTGCGTGCCCTGGCTGACGAGGCTGAAGGGAACCTCCGCGTCCTGAGTCTGCACCCAGACCTGCCACTTTCGCTGGTCGAGACGGGAGAAGCGGCACTCCACGCCGGGCGTCAGCGCGCCCAGGAGCTCGAACACCTTGTCGCGGAGCGCCTTCGCGGCGCTGGCCTCCTCGAGATCGGTGCTCTCGGCGGCGACGCTCAGGTTCACGACCCACTGCTTCAGGTCGTCCATGCGGCTGTCCACGCCCCCGGTCACGAGCGGCTTGAGATCTTCGACCTGAGGTTGGCGCGAGCCTGCGAGTCGCGGACCGGTGGATTCACGGAAGGCCGACCCTCGAAGCGGCGGGAAGCCCACGGCCACCCACTGCTTGGCCTGCAGCGGCGTCACCGTCGCGCTCTTGACGCTTACCCCGTCGCCGTCGCGGACGAGCTCGGTCCGGTACGTCACCGTGCCGACCGTGAGCTCGATGGATCCGCTCTTTTGCCCGGTGCGGAGCAGCTCTCCGGCGCCCTTCCAGCCATTCGCGTCCGCCCCGCAGAGCCCCACGGCGATTGCGCGCAGGAACGTCGACTTGCCGCAGCCGTTGTTGCCGAGCAGCACGTTCCACTGCTTACCGAGCACGAGCTCGGCCTTTTCGAACGGACCGATGTTCTCGAGCCGCACCCGATCGAGCGAGCGTGACTCGTTCGAGCGCACCCCGCCGAAGGCGGCCACTCGCTCGCTCAAGTTCGTGACGAAGCGCTCCACCTCCGGATGACCCTCGGTCGCTCCGTACGGAATGAGCTTCACGCCGTAGAGCTCGAGGAGTCGCGATTGGTCGAGCTCCGTGTCCGCGTCGTGCGGCACGAGGGCGTAATGCACCAAGGTCGACTTCGAGCGCAGTCCGAGGAGGGACAAGAACATTTCGATGCCCGAAACGCTCGTGCCCACGAAAACGAAGCTCTTGGAGAGCAGCAACGAGGTGAGCGCTTTGCGGGCCGATTCATTCTCGTAGAGCGTCCTCTCTCGCTCGCCGTTCGTGAAGTCGAAGGAATCCTCCCTCTCGAGGCTTCCGAGCAGCTTGATCAGGAACGACTGCGGGCCGCGCACGGCTTCGGCGACCCGCTCACCATCGCGCGGCGACACGATCTTCGGGCTGCGTGCGGCGAGCGCCTGGTCGAGGAGCGTGTCCCACGAGGTCGTCATCGCGCCCACGAAGGGCAGCGAAGCGAGCTTCACGTAGACCTCCGGCAGCACGCCCGACCCTCGAGCGAACTCGGCCACGAGCGCCGAGTGGAGCGTTGCAGCAGGCAGGAGGATGCGGACCAGTTGGGCCGCTTTCTGGTCGCCGCTCTGCGCGGCAACGAGAGCCGACGGACCGATCTCTTTCCGCACCTCTTCGCGCGAGACCAGCTTCGTCAAGAGCTCCGACCAGGTCGGTAGGCCCTGAGTCGCTCGGAGGCGTCCCCCGACGTAGAGGACGCAGTTGCCCGCAGCGCAGGTGGCCACGAGCTCGTCCGGCACTTCCGGGACCAGGCTCACGCTCGGCGAAGGGAGAGCTATGCGCGCCGGGGACTGCCCGCCACGAGGTTCCTCGGCAAGGTCCTTCGACGAGAGCAGCGCCTCTCGGAGAGCTGCCTCACGTTCGAGCGTCGCTTGGAGCTCGGCCTTCATCGCATCGAGCGCGAGGCGCCGTTCCTTCTCGAGACGCCTCCTGCCGCGCGACCAGCCCCAGCCCAAGCCCAAACCACCGCCCGCGAGCGCGAGCCCCGCCAGCACGACCTGCCAGAGCGAGAAGTCATCGAGGGGGAGGGCCTCGGTAGGCACGGCCTCCGGAGCGGGGCCCGTCGCGGAGGGGACCGGTGGCGCTGTCGGTGTCTCGGTGGGAGGCGGCGGTTGCGCGAGCGAGAACTGTCCCATCGAGCTACCGACGAAGAGCTCGAACTGGGGTTGGGGCGGCACTCCTCGGGGGACCTGGATGTCGAAGGCGGCCGAATGCATCCTCACGATGCGAGCGTCCACTCCGCTCACCAGCAACCTGACCTGGCCCGAATACTGGACGGGTAACTCCCGATTCAGGCGTACCCGCACGACCTGATTCTCCACCAGGGTGCCTTTGGACACGTCGAGGACAGCCCACTTTTCGGCAGCAGGAATGACGGTTTGCTCTGCCGGAATCAACTCCAGTCGGACCTCGGTGCTCTCGTTGTCGGAGGTGGCTATCCGCACCGGGACGAACCGCTCCTTGGTCGCGTCGAACGCCGGTACCTTGAACGCCGCGCGATTGTCCTGCGGATAGAGGAGCTCGACTCGCTCTGAGCCGCAGCTCACGAAGGCGCCCTCGTACTCGGCGATGCTCTCCAGATCCACACCCGTGGCCGCAACGATCTCGACCACGGCGCCCACTGGCGCTCGAGAAGGTTCGAGACGCAGGAGCGGGTAGGGTTTCGGTTTGGGAGGAGTCTTGGGGCGGGCCGGCTTGGGAGTGGTCACGACCTTCGACCGTTCACCCAGCTCGGCTGGTGCCGGGATCGTCTCCTGCGCCCCTAGCGAAACGGGAGCGAGGACCGCGGCCCCCGAGACCACCGCCATGGACACGCCGAACCGCGCTCGCCCGCCGAGGACGCTTCCTCTCCTGGTCATTCCTGCTCCGCAGATTCCCGAGACGAGCACATGGTTGCCGGCCGCGCGGCGGGGGCGCAAGTGAAATGGGCGAAACGGCTACTTCGAGCGCGCCGACCGGGCCTGGCTCTGCCGAGACGATGGTTTCGAACCTTCACCTTCGATGAAGCGCCGGAAAATCTGTGCCGCATCCCGGGCGTGCGTCTCGAGGAGGAAGTGCCCACCGTCCAGGATATGGGCTTCCATGCGCGGAAGGTCCTGCATCCAGGAGAGCGTCTCCGAGATATCGAAGAACGCGTCGTGACGCCCCCACACCATTACCGCGCGCGGCTGTTTCTCGGCCAGGAACGCCGCAATCTGCTCGAAGCGTGCCGCGTAGTTCCCGTAGTCCTCGATCAGCGCCCGCTGAGTCTCGAGCCTGCCCGGCAAGTTCATCACCCGAAAGTCTTCCTCCCACACCTCCGGCGCGATCAGCGCGGCCACCTCGGCCGGAACTCCCGCCACGTACTGATCGCGCGTCCCCTCGTACGTGAGGTGCGCCGTGGCGGCCGCCTCATTCAGCGCGTTCGGCCGCGCCCAGTACTCGCGCGTCTCGTCCCAGGCGGGTCCAAAACCGGACCGGTGCGCGTTCGCATTCTGCACCATCAAACCCAGCAGAGCGTCTGGCTCCTTCATCGCCACGTGTAGCCCGACCGGTGCCCCGAAGTCGTGCAGGTACACGAAACGAGGCCCGACCCGTAGGTGGGAGAGGAGCTCGAGCACGGCGTTGCCGAATGCCTCGAACGTCGGCTTCGAAAACGGCTCCGACTCACCGAAGCCGGGCAAGTCGGGGGCGACCAGGTACGAGAGGTCCGCCAACGCAGGGATGATCTCGCGGAACGTCTTCGCCGAGCTCGGGAAGCCGTGCAGCAGGAGGACGGCGGGTAGGGAAGGATCGCCCGCCGTGACGAAGGCCAGCTCGGTTCCGGCAGAGAGGCGCAAGCGTCGCCGATCCATCAGCGCTAGCTTGGGGCTCCCGGGTATGGGTCGCTACAGCGTGTTTCTACGCGGGCGCGACTGGTCGAAGGGTCGAAACGGTTCCCGCCGTTCGGTTCGTCCCTTCTTCTCCGGTGCAAAGCCTTCCCGGGGAAGCCGGGAAAACCGATTTGGTTTCGGGCGCCTTCCCGCGGAAGCGATTTTAAGCCGAGTCGGTTGCGCGAACCTTGCTGAGAAGCGATTTTCGAGCGTCGCTGTTCCTGGAGAGCTTCCGGAGGAAGGAAGGAACACCGATCTGGTTTTGGGAGCCTTCCCGGCAAGGCAGAGAAAACCAAATCGGTGGTTAAGGGCTTCCGCCGGAAGGGGAGGGAAACCGATTCGGTTCTCTGCGGCTTCCGGGGGAAGGCAAAGAGACCGATTCGGTTGTTTTTCCTTCCCGGGGAAGGATTCGATGGATTCGTCGCCACGCGTGCGTTTTCCTAGCAACCGGTCGGCGTCAGCGACCGACTGTGGGGAAAGGAGGACAAGCGAGCGCCGGGCGCTACGGCGTGGAGATCCAGATGAGCTCGCCCAGGATCGCGTTGCCGACCCAGCTCGCGTCGGCGCCCGCCATCTGGATGCTGTCCGAGCGCTGGTGACGGTAGTCGGCGCGCAGGGCAAACTCGTTCATCTCGCCGCGGTAGAAGGTGAAGTCGACGCCCCCGCCCATGCGCCAACCGTTCGCGTCGATGCCCTCGTCGAGGCCTTCGATGCTCAAACTGCCGATGAGCACCCGGTGCAGCCCGGCGTGGAGCGAGACGCGGGGGATGATCGCAAACTGACCGATGCCGCCCACGCTCAGGCCGCCGTACGCGGCTTCGACGTCCTCCTTGGTCCCGCGATCCACTCCGTACGCCACGGACGCCATGCCGCCGAAGCGCTCGGTATTGTAGCCGAAGTCGGCGTGGAACTCGCCGGCGAGGCCGGGGTCGAGTGAGGTGCCGCCCATCGAGGCCCAGGACTGGCCGAGCTTCGCGCCGAGTCCGATCCCCACGCCCTCGTCGCCCACTTCGTAGTGCATCTGGCTGACCTCGCCGGTGTACTTGTCCGTGAGCTCGAGGTCGGCCTCCTTGTTGCCGCTGCCGGGTACGTACACTCCGAGCGCTCCCAGGCACCCGGTGCAGGTGAGCAAGGCCGTGAAGGAGAGCGCGACGAGCGGATTTCCGAGCATCTCGTCACGCTAACGGAGACGGGTGAAGGCGCGCCATCGCACGGCCATGCGAGCCCGGCGGCGGCAGGAGCTCGCACGAGCATGCGATTCTCGGGGGAGCCCGTAACCAGCCACCAAGAAAGATTCGGGACGGGACGACCTTCGACGAGCCGGTGGAGATCCGACCCTCGAACGGCCGCGTGTTGGTGTTCGACTACGCGAGCCTCGTGACTCGAACGGAGGCCAGTACCCGTATATTGCGACGCCGATACCGGAGCCGGTGGGCGCCGGGAGTGGGCGGCACTGCGGGAGCGGGCGGCACTGCCGGGAGCGGCGGCAGCGGCGGAACGGCGGGAACCGGCGCGGGCGGCACGGCGGTACGAGCAGCGGCGGTCCGGCTTCACCGCAGCCGATCACCACGCCGTACGCGGAGATCCGGGAGCTTGCCCTCGACGCGACGCACGTCTACTTCACGAACTCGGGCGAGGAGAGCGGAGCGGGCGGCGTGTACCGAGTTCCGCTCGCGGGCGGAACGGTGGAACCAGTCGCGACGCCGGGAGCAAGCTCGCTCATCGTGAGCGGTTCGGACCTCTTCCTCGGGACCTACAACGGGATCAGCAAGGTCGCGAAGACGGGCGGCACTCCGAGCTCTTTGGCTCCGGCCACGCTACACGGGCGAATCGTGTCCGGGCGCGTTACTGCTGGATTCGAACGCGCTCTACTACGTCAACTCTTGCTTCTCGGGCAACAACGACCAGCCACTGACCCGAGCGCGACGCTGGTCGCTGCCGGCGCGACGAACGGGCAGTACAACGAGATCGTGCTCGCCGCCGGCTACCTCTACTTCACCGACCAGAGCTACGCGATGAAGAAGGTCAGCGCGAGCGGCGGAACCCCGGTCGCGGCGAGCCAAGCCCCGAATCTCTCGACGCTCGCGAGCGACGGTACGAACGTCTACGGCGCGGACATTTTCGGGGGAAGCGGCATCGTGAAGGTCGCTTCGGCGGGACGCTCGGAGGGGTGTCCGGCATCTATCGCATTCCGCGCCCGTGAGAGAGGACACGAGGCTAGCCGTCGATCAGCTTCAGGCGCACGAACCAGGAGCGAGGAGCGCCGCGCAGCACGCCGAGCGCGTCGTTCCCGCTCTGCACGTACGCTCGGTCGAGCAGGTTCTGCACGAACAGCTCGAGCTCGACGAAGCTTGCTCGCACGCCGAGGCTCGAGTCGAGCCTCGAGTAGCCGGGCACGCTCGTGCCGTCGTTCAGTTGGCGAGGGCCGACCAGGCGTGCGCCGAAGCCGAAGACGAGGTTCACCTGCGGAATCGGAACATCGAGCTCGCCCCAAGCCGAGGTCGCGTAGCGCGCGGTGAGCGGTAGCGTTCGTCCGACGAGCGCCGGATCGGCGTCTTCGGTCACTTCGGCGTCGGTGGCGGTGTAGGAGCCGATCGCGCGAAACAGCGAGCCCACGCGCGCGGTCGCGGCGAGCTCGAGCCCTTGGGTGCGGGATGCGCCACGCTGCACCTGAAACTCGGGGCGCTCCGGATCCGGGACCGAAATGTTGCGGTTGTCCAGGCGAAAGAGCGCGCCGTCGAGCGTGAGCACGTCGTCGAGGAGCACTACTCGCGCGCCGAGCTCGAGGCCCCGGCTGCGCTCGGGTTCGAGCAGCGCTCCCGTGGCGCTCACGCCGAGCACCGGCCAGAAGCCATAGCTGACGCTCGCGTAGGTCGACAGGGCCTCGCTCGGCTTCACGATGACGCCGGCACGTCCGCTCGGCGCGATTTCCCCTTGGGTCGCCTCGATGCCCGCTGCGCGGCTCGTCTGACGATAGCCGTCGAGTCGCCCTCCCAGGACGACGTAGAGCGGCGGTAGCACCTGGAGCTTGTCGTTGACGTAGAGACCCGCGTCTCCGTACGTGTAGCGATCATCCGGAGCGCTCGCCGTGAAGAGGGCAGGCCGCGGCGCGCCATAGGCGGGGTCGTAGAGATCGATCGAGAACGGATCGCTCGCAGGATCGGACGCGGCGAGTCGGTAGTCGACGTGCTCGTACCGCGCGTCCACGCCGATGACGGCGTCGTTCTCCAACCCTGCGAGCTTGCTGCGGACCTCGAGCCCACCTTGCAACGCGACGTCACGGCTCTGGAGGTCGAGGTGAGTGTCGATGCGGTCGAGGGTGCGCCCGTCCGCGCGAATCCCGATCGGGTAGGCGGCGGTCTCGTCTTCGAGCGCCTGCTGCACCTGCGCTCCGAGCCGCAGCGTGACGTGATCGACGAGCCTTCGCGTCAGCTCGCTCCGGAGTAAAAGCCCGTCGAAGCGCGTCTCGGGGGCGTTCGGCTCGGCGTAGGACCTCGATTCGGGCAGGGCGAAGGGGTCACCGTCCAGGATCGGAGTACCGCCGGGATCCGGCCGATACCGCGTCGCGAAGACTTGGGCTTCCACGAGCCAGCGCGTCCGAGCATCGGGCTCGAAGGAGAACACCGGGTTCAGGATCAGGCGGTTCGAGTCGTTGAAGTCACGGTGCCCGCCCGTGGTGTCGAACCCGAGCGTGACGCGGTAAGCGCTTCGTTCAGCGAGCGGCCCCGTGGAGTCGAGCGTCAGGCGTTGCGTATCGAACGAGCCGAGCTCGAGCCCCACCTCGTGCCGCGCCACCGACTCCGGCCGTTTGGTGACGATGTTGATGGTTCCGCCCGGGAGCCCGGGCCCGTAAAGCGCGGCGGCGGGACCGCGTAAGACCTCGACTCGTTCGACGTTCACGGTGTCTACGGCGGCGAGGCTCGAGTAGCCGCCGAGGAAGCCGTTGCGGTACATCGTGCCGCTCCAGACGCGGGAGCCGCGGACGTAGTAATCGTCCCAAACCCCGCCGAACCCGGCTCCGAGCTGCACGGAGGGGACGAGCAGCATCACGTCTTCGACGCGCCGGGCACCCGTCGATTCCATCACGGCATCGGGCACGACGGTGACCGCTTGTGGCACATCGCTCACGGGACGGGCTGCGCGCGTGCCGGTGACCTGGCCGTCCCGATAAAAGTGCTGCTTGCTCTCGGCACGGATCTCGACCTCGATCGGTGGGGCCTCGGCGCGCGCGTTTCCGGGCGAGAGCACGCCCAGGAGTGACACGGTCGAAGCGAGCGCTAGCCGCTGCATGGGCCCCCTCGATACTCGACGTCTGGACCAATGGTCCACGGGTTCGTGCTAGCGTGGGGCACCTGGACACTCCCCACTACCGCGTCCTTTACGTGGAGGACGACGAAGAGTTCGTCGAGGCGCTGCTCCTCGTCCTCGGGGATACCGTCACCCTCCAGGTGGCCACCACGGGGGCGGCAGCGTTGGCGGCGAAAGGGCCGTTCGATGCGGCGTTGGTGGATCTCGGCTTGCCGGACAAAGACGGGGTCGAGGTGGTGCAGTCGTTGGTCGGAGCCAACCCGACCCTGCCGGTCGTGGTGCTCACGATCCAGGGCGCGAGCGCGCGGGTGCTCGGCGCGTTTCAAGCTGGCGCGAGGGGTTACTTGCTGAAGGAGCAGCTCGGGACACGGCTCGTCCCCGCGTTGCAGGAGGCGATTTCGGGGGGAATGCCCATGTCCCCGTCGATCGCGCGCCACGTGCTCGGTGTGCTGCGCTCGCTGCCGGCGCCGCTCCACGTGGCGGAGGCGCAGGCGCCCGACCTGACCGAGCGCGAGCTAGCCGTGCTTCAGGCCTTCGCCGACGGGATGAGCTACGCGCGAGCCGCCGAGCACCTCGACATCTCGATCAACACGCTGCGAACCCACGTGCGGAACATCTACTCGAAGCTCATGGTCGAGACCCGCACCGAAGCCGTGTTGTTCGCGCTCCAGCTGGGTCTGCTCGGCCGTACCCCACTCTAGCGTCAGGCCACGCGCGGAGGGCTCACGGCGAGCGAAGCCTGCACCACCCAGCGCTTCCCGTCCTCGAGGCTCGCGGTGAGCCTACCCCCCAGCCGTTCGATGCGACGTCTCGCCACCGAGAGCCCTAGGCCGCTCGAGAGCGAGCTCGCGTCGCTCGTGGTGGCGCAATCGTTCTGGATCCGGAGCGCGATGACTCCGGACTCGATGCGCAAGTGCCCGTCGATGCGCGCCGCGCGCGCGTGCTTGATCGCGTTGGTGGCGGCTTCACTCGCCACGCGGCAGAGCGCGTGGTGCTGGGGCGCGCCCAGGGTCTGGACGCTGCCGTCGGACTCTTCGGTCGCCGAGATCGCGACGTCGAGCCCCGCGACGGCTTCGCGCAGCACCTGTTCGATGCTGAGCAGGGTCCAAGACGCACTCACCGAGGCGCGCTCCCGCAGCGAAAGGATCGCGCGCGCTTCGGCGAGCGCGGTCCCGACCGCCCGCCGGGCGAGCAGCAAGCGCTGTAACGTCTTCGGCTCGGTCACCGCCTGCTCCGACGACTCGAGCAACAGGGACGCCCGCGCGAGCGCGGACTGCACGCCGTCATGGAGCTCACCGACGAACTCCTGGCGCTGCTCTTCGAGCGCGCGCTCGCGCCGCTCGGCTTCGAGCGCCTGGCGCGCTTCGAGCTCGCGCTTTTGCAGGCGCTCGTGAGAGCGGATCGCTGCGGCGACCACCAGATAGATGAGGAGCAGCACCAAATGATCGGACAAGTCCGGATCGAAGCCCGGGCGCAGCAGCACCGTGGCCACTCCCACGCACCAGGTCGCGCCGAACAAGACCAGGCTCGAGCGGTACGAGAGCAAGGCCGCGAGCGCGATGATGGTCTGGCCCCACTCCATCGTGAGGAGGAAGGGCACGAAGCAAGGCTCGTTCACCAAAAGCATCGCGAGCCCGTGCGCGGGCAAGAGCGCCACGAAGAGCGCGGTCGAGCCCAGATCCAGCGTGCGGATCGAGCGCGGGCGGGACGCGAGCCAGAGCAGCCCGAGGCACTGCGCGAGCTCTGCGAGCCGGTACGGCAGCGCGTACTCGCGGTTCGGGAAGATCAAGTCCTCGTAGAGCAGCGCCTGCGAGAGCCAGATCAGCCCCTGGACGAGCGCGATGGCGGCGATACGAAAGCGGCGAGCGCGCACCCAGCGGGGTGAGTCGTCCTGAAGCGAGGTCTCCAAGCGCACGATTTTCTCCCGGGCGCGTTCGCGTGGCAAGCACGCTAGCGGGGGATGAGCTCGAGATCGTCTACCCAGAGCTCGAAGGGCGTGTTCTCCGGCAAGAAGAGGAACTCGAGTGAGCGCACGCGCTCCGGGTCGAACTCGACGCGGTTCTTCGGCCAGAGTTGCTCGAGCTCCTCCCAGCGCACTTCGTGTTCTTGCCAGCGCGCGCCGAGCTCGATGCCTTTGCGATGAACGTTGTAGCAATTGTCCGTGCAGAAGCCGCCGAACTTGAGCTCCTGGACGTCGATCAGCTGCACCCCGACGAAGACCCGACTCTTGCCTTTGGCCCAGAACCTCAGCCCCGCGTACTTCGAGACGTCGTAACAAGAGTTGTCGGCGAGAGCCACCGTCGTCGTGGCGCCCCAGTCCGTGAACTTGCCTCCCGAAGCGTGGAGAGCCCGCCGGCTCTCGCCGCGGCGCCCGGGGATCACGGTCGGGAACAGCTGCGAGCCCGAAGGAACCCTTTGCCGAGCGGTTCCGTCGTCGAAGGTCAACCAGGACCCCTCGCGTCCGTCCTGCCGGAGTAGCTGCGCGTCGTTCTTTTCGAAATCGTCGAGCAGCGGGGCGTCGCCGCGCGCGACGACGAGCTCGGGGCAAGCCTTTCGTTTCGGTGGCTCCGCGACGGGCGGCGGGGTCGCGCTCATGGCCGGCGGCTCCGCGGACACGACGGCGAGCGTTGCCGGCGCGCGTTGGAAGTGAAACGCGGCGCCGGCTGCCGCGAGGAAGACGCCGCAGGCGGCGAGCTTGCTCGTCGTGCCCTTGCGCTGGGGCGCCGAGCGCTGGGTGAGCTCTTTCAGGCCGGCCTCGAGCGTTCGCTCGCGAGCCCCAGGCCCGGGCCTATCGGCCGCTGCGGAGCGCAGCAACAGTCGTTCGTACTCGCGGTCGGGATCGTCGGACTCGGTCATCGCGTCCTCTCGAACTTCTCTTTCGCGCTGAGGCGAGCCACCGCGGCTCGGAAGAGTTGGCGCGCGGTTCGGAGGCGCGAGCTCACCGTGCCGGCGGGAACGTCGAGGAGCGCGGCGATCTCGGGCGTGGGCAGATCTTCGAGCTCGGCCAGGATGAAGACGGCGCGGAACTCGTCGCTCATGCCGTCGAGGATGCGTTGCAGGACGGCGCGCGCCGAAGCAAGCTCGGTGAGCTGCTCCGGATCCAGCTCGAGCGTGGCGAGGCGCTCGAAATCGGCGCTCGGATCCTCGTGGCGGCGGCTAGCGCTCCGCCGGCGCGTGGAGGCGACTCTCAGGCTGGTGCCGAACAGAAAGGACCTTTCCCGTTCGGGAGTGACGTCATCGAGCCGCCGGCAAGCAACCAGGAACACTTCCTGCGCGGCGTCGTCCACGTCCCCGCTCGCCACGCCGAAGCGGCGCAGGTTCCGCCACACGAAGTCGAAGTGGTCGCGGACGAGCGCGCGGAAACGCTGCGCGTGAGCCTCTCCCTTGGGAAACGGTGCCTCCACGGTCGTGCTGGCTCCTCGGGACCTCAGACTTTCTGAAAGCGCCGGATCTCCGCGTAACGCAAGCACGACTCGGTAATGACCGGAAGATCGGGAATCGATCGAAAAAAAGAAAGACGCTGCGCACTCGCTGATTTGCAAATGAATTGCGCCCTCTTCCCGCCATCAAGCGTCGACCTCTGCTCGGAAAGCACCGCATGTCGCGTCGTCTCGTCATCTCTTGCGCAGGGCTCCTCGGTTTGGCCCCTCTGGCCTGCAGTTCGGAGGACGGCGCCCTCGAGCGCGGCCTTTCGCCCGCGACGTGCGCCGAGGCCGACGGCGCTCCGAGCCAAGCCCCGCTCCGGCGGCTGACGCGCTTCGAATACGGGCGATCCGTGGCGGCGCTCACGGGGGTGCCCGCCGAGCTCGCGCTCAGCCTGCCGCCCGATGAAGAGAGCCTCGGCTTCTCGAACAACGCCGAGGCGTACAGCGTTTCCACGTTGCACGCGGCGAAGTACCTCGAGCTCGCCGAGCAGATCGCGGAGGCCTTCGTGGCGGATGCGGCCCGGCTCGCGGAGTATTCGAGTTGCGAGGGCGACTGGGACGCGGCGTGCCTCGACGCCTTCCTCGCGGCTTTCGGGCGCCGCGCCTTCCGGCGCCCTCTTTCGGAGGACGAACGAGCGGCCATGCAGGCGCTCTACGCGGCGACGGCCAGTCCTGGTTCCCAGCAGGGCCTGAGCGCCGTCGTGACGGCGATGCTCCAGTCTCCACGATTTCTGTATCGTCCCGAGCCGGCGGGCGAAGAACCGCTCGATCCCCTCGCTCTCGCCACTCGGCTGTCCTTTCTTCTGGTCGCGTCGAGCCCCGACGAAGAGCTGCTCGGGGCAGCCGAAGACGGTTCGCTCGCCAGCGATACCGGGCTCGCGGCGCAGACGGAGCGGCTGCTCGGAGATCCGAGGGCGCTCGAGGCCTTCAGCCACTTCTTGAACCAGTGGTGGGAGCTCGGGGCTCTACCGACCTTGGAGAAGGATCGAGCGCTCTACCGCGCGTGGTCGAGCGACACACCCGCCGCCTATGCGGAAGAGCTGCGCTTGTTCGTTGCCGACGTCTGGTCCGAGGGGCCGACGCTCGAGCGGCTCTTGCGCGCGCCTTTCACCTACGTCGACGCTTCGCTTTCGGGGCTCTATGGCTTGCCCGTCCCATCGAGTGACGGTTTTCAGCGTGTGGAGCTCGATCCCGCTCGCGCCTCCGGAGTCCTCACCCTGGGCGCGCTGCTCGCCAGCCACGCC